>JADQBO010000484.1 GCA_016278585.1 Desulfosporosinus sp. | reverse complement strand
GTCGCAAATGGTGCAGGAGCAGCTGGAATCGCAATTATAAAACTTTTAATGAGTGTTGGTCTTGAAAATGTAATTATGTGTGACACCAAAGGGGCAATTTATCAAGGTCGAACAGTGGGGATGAATCCCTGGAAAGAACAAATTGCTGCAGCAACTAATCCTGATAAATATAGCGGTGATCTTGCGGGTGCACTCGTAGGTGCAGACGTGTTCATCGGTGTATCAGCAGCAGACGTTCTTACTGAGGATATGATTAAATCAATGGCAAAGGATTCTATTGTCTTCTGTCAAGCTAACCCAATTCCAGAAATTTGGCCGATTGAGAGAGCTATTGAAGCAGGTGCCGCTGTCATTTCTACGGGTCGATCTGATGTGATTAACCAAGTTAACAACGTTTTAGCCTTCCCGGGGATGTTCAGAGGCGCTATCGATGTTAGAGCCACTGACATCAATGACGCAATGAAGATTGCAGCAGCAAAAGCTATTGCAGATTGTGTCTCCCCTGAAGAACTCAATGCTAGCTTTATCATGCCTAGTACTTTGAACCCAGAAGTAGCCCCAGCTGTTGCTGCTGCTACAGCTAAGGCTGCTATTGAAAGCGGAATTGCTAGAAACCCGGTTGATCCAACATGGGTAGCTGAAAATCTTAAGAAAAGATTGGCGAACCAATATAAATAAGATTATGCTATTACGCTAACAAAGGGCCATTGATATGGCCCTTTTTCTTTTTGCAATATTTGTATAAACCATAAAATAAATCTATTTTCTTTTATATAAAACGTTACGTAACATACAATTTGGGTATTATTAGGGGTAGATCTCTAGATAAAAAGTAGTTCATTGACCAGGTTAGCGGTAACTGGTAGAATTGGGAGTAATTTAGTGAAAAGTCAAAGCTGATTAGGATAAAGGGGAACACGTTATGAATAGTGGTAAATTAAACTACAAATCGAATACAGAAAAGGAAAAACGTACGTATCTAGAGGTAACTGAACCAGCCGAGCTAATGAAGTTTTTAATGGCTAAACTTTCCACTAAAAGCCGGAAGGAGATCAAATCTCTGCTGGCTCATCGGCAAATTTCAGTAAACAATGAAGTCATCACGCAATTTAATCATCCACTCGTAAAAGGTCAACAGGTGGCTGTAAATTGGGCTAAAGTTCTGATAGAAGAGCAACCCCAAGGCCTAAATATTGTGTTTGAAGATCCATATATTATTATTATTGAAAAACAAGCTGGACTACTCTCCATAGCAACTGAGACTGAAAAGGAGCAAACTGCCTATAGTATCCTGAGTGAGCATGTAAAGAAAAGGGACCCAAAGAATAAGATATTTGTACTGCATCGTCTTGATCGAGAGACTTCAGGGGTGATGATGTTCGCAAAAAGCGAACAAGTACAGCAATTACTGCAAAAAGCATGGAAGGAAACTGTTTTAGAGCGAACCTATGTTGTAGTAGTAGAAGGTTCGGTGTCTAAAGAGGAAGGAACGATTATTTCTTGGCTGACTGAGAGTAAAGCGTTCATTATGTACTCTAGTCGTACCCCTAACGAGGGACAAAAAGCAATAACTCACTATCGAGTTCTTAAAAAGAATAAACACTACTCCTTACTGGAGGTAAAGCTTGAAACTGGTCGAAAAAATCAAATTCGGGTTCATATGAAAGATATAGGGCACAGTGTAATTGGGGATAAGAAGTATGGAGCGACTAAACACCCGATTGCTCGGTTAGGACTTCATGCTAGGGTGTTAGCCTTTAAGCATCCGATCACGGGGGAAGAAGTCCGTTATGAGACAGATATTCCCCAGGAATTTTTAAATATGTTCAGTAAATAAACTTGATAGAAGTAAAGTATGTAAGGAAATCCTTTAACAGGGGATAAGTAGCAGTTAGCTCCTCATGGATAAGAAGGAGAGACGAAGATTGGTTTATACTCGGTCTGTTTATACCGTTTGCTCATTAAGACTATCATTCTTTAGGGAAATGGGTAAGAGGAAGGGAGCGAGTTATAATGTCCAATAGATTAGAGCGAGAAAAAATGACCGTACGGAAAATGATTCGGCTCTATTGTAAAGGTCATCACGACTCTGATAGAGAACTATGTTCAGAATGCCAAGAACTAGAACAATATGCTATGAATCGTCTCGTCCATTGCAAATTTGGAGGGGGTAAACCAACCTGTGGTAAATGCCCAGTCCATTGTTATAAACCTCAAATGCGTAAAAGAATTAGAGAGATAATGCATTATTCAGGACCTAAGATGATATATGTTCATCCAATTGCGGCAATAAGGCATTTGATAGATGGATTTAATAAGGTCAATTAATGAAGATAGGTCTAGGTGAGACCTTGATCCTTAGAAGGGGAGCGGGAACGATGGGAATCAAAGAATTTTCTCTGGAGATGAGAGGAATGCCCCGCCGAGATTTGGCAGAGTATTTTCTCTCAATTGGAGGAAAGTGGGATGGGAAGGGGACGTATCTTGGTCCGAACTGGGAAGTAGACTTGAGTGAGGCATGGTTTTGTACCTTAGGATCCATTCAAATTCCGGCAACTCAAGTTACATTTCGAGTTGAGGAGGAGGACTGGCCGGAAATCGTGAAGGCCTTTCGCTTTCGCTTTCTATCAGCAGGGGGTTGAAAATTAGACACCCTTCAATATTCTTAGAAGTCTAATGACATAGTAGTTTAGAAATTTACTTCGGGTGGGAGTTTTGCTCCATCCGAAGTTATTTGTTTTAAAACTTGATTTAGTAGGCATAAAGTAACCTAGCTGAGAAAACACTATGAAAAAAGGAGTGTGAAGCATGAAGTTCTCAGAAACCGAAACGTTTAAGAATCTAAGCGATGCTTTTGCAGGTGAGTCCCAAGCGCGCAATCGTTATGCTTTTTTTGCAGGGGTGGCTAAGAAAGAGGGATATCAACATATCCAAACAATTTTTGAGGAAACAGCCGCTAACGAAAAGGAACATGCTAAAGTGTTCTATAAACTTTTGGTTGCTTATGCCCAGGAAGAAACAAATGTCATACACGTCGATGCAGATTATCCGCTAGTTTTTAAAGACACTCTGACAAACTTAAGGGCTGCTGCGGCTGGGGAAAGAGAAGAATGGGCGGAAATCTACTCAAAGTTCGGCGTTATTGCTGAAAAAGAAGAATTCCCCGATATATCTAGAGTCTTTAAGACGGTTGCCGAAGTCGAAAAGCACCATATGGCTCGTTTTGAACACTATGCAAATGAGCTTGAGAAGGGGACACTTTTTAATAAAGATGAACCAACCCTATGGAAATGTACGAACTGCGGTTATATTCACGAAGGACATGAAGCCCCCGATAAATGCCCAGCTTGTGCGCACCCTCAGGGATACTTTGAAGAACTTCATGGTAAATATTAAAAAATCTGAGCCGAGTAGAAGTAGCTGCTCGGTTTTAATTTTTTCAATATATCTTAAATTAAAAAGCTTGCAATTATAAGAAAACACGGACATAATAATAGTGTATAAAAGATTCTGAATATTATTATTATGGAGGAGAAGGAATGAAAGTACCAATAGAGGAATTACAAAAACGAGTTTCTGATTTCCAGGCTAATTTACTTAAAAGAGGAATTGAAGGGGCACTTTTGGTCCAACGTGCAGATACACTCTACTATACTGGAACTGCCCAAAACGTACATGTCTATATTCCAACAGAAGGAAGGCCAATTGTTCTGGCCTATCGGGATTTTGCCAGGGCACAAACGGAAAGCTCTTGGGAAGTAGTACAACTCAAAGGAATGTCTAAAATTCCGAAGGATATCCAAAACGCGGGGCTACCCTTACCGAACATACTAGGCCTAGAACTTGATGTTCTCCCAGTTAACCAATTCGAACGTTATAGAAAGGTATTTCCGGAAGTTTCCCTCGTAGATGTTTCCACAGAGATCCGCTTACAGCGTTCAGTTAAATCCCCTTGGGAGTTAACGCGATTGGAAGAAAGTGCCAGAATATTCCCCCTGGTTCTGGAATTTGCCAAAGAGGTTCTGCATCCAGGAATGACTGAAGTTGAGCTTGAAGGGTTGTTAGAGGGTAAAGCAAGGGCTCTTGGTCACGGAGGTCATGTTCGAATGCGCGGATTTGGTTCAGAATTCCATGTTGGTGCAATCACTACAGGGGCTCGGGCAGCAGCGAATAGCTGTTTTGATGGACCTGTTGCAGGACAAGGAATCTCCATTGCTCATCCGAATGGTGCCTCAATGGACCGAATTCAAATGGGGGAACCAATTGTTGTGGATATGGTGTCAGTTGTTAATGGTTATCAGATTGATCAAACCCGAATCTTGAGCCTGGGGCCACTATCTGATGAACTTATGAAGGCTTACGAGATAGCTAAGCAGGTCGAAGAGAAAATACGTTGTGCCTTAATTCCAGGAAGGGTTGCCGGCGAGATTTATGAAGAAATTCTATCCTGGATCTGCGATAATACGCCTTATCAGGAGAACTTTATGGGTTTTGGTACAAGTAGAGTTCGTTTTGTTGGACATGGGGTGGGGCTTGAACTGGATGAGCTTCCGACAATTAGCAAAGGAGCTAAAGAGGTGCTGCAGGCCGGAATGGTGATTGCGATTGAGCCCAAGTTTGTTTTTCCAGGCATTGGCGTGGTTGGGATTGAAGATACGGTTGTCATTGAGGCAGAAATGGGCGCAAGGTATATATCAATGACTCCCAGAGAATTAATAGTTCTTTAAGATAAAAAATGTTGATTTAACAATAAGCTGTTCGCTTAAATGAAATTGATGGAAAATATGTGATGATTTTGCTAGAATTCAGGACAAACGTCCCTGCACAAGCGGCAGGGATTTTTTTATGGGTCAGCGAATAGCATATAAGAAACTTACTTTCAGATTAATTTCTAGTCATTAACATCATCGGCAAGGGAATGATGACATGTTGGAGGCACACGGTTCATGAAAGAAAACAATGTCTGGCTAAGTCACAAGGAACTGAAACTGATGTTACAAGGATCATTACTTTGGATTGACGTAGCACCTCGTGTAACCTCATCGAAAACGGGGATACGTAAGTTGACCAAATCAACCGAGCAAATACAGATAAATCAGGCAGAGGAAAAAAAGGTACATGTTAAGCAACTTCAAGGTCAACCCGTTATTTGGTTACTGGGAAGTGTTGGCTTTTTAACTCTATCTTCTTGGTTTTATTTTGTATTAATTTCAAGGTAATAGTTTAAACACGGGATCTATAGGGAGGGATAGAGTCTAGGACAAAGACTTAGCCCTCTCTAATTTTTTTTTAAAAAACTTTGCAAAATCAAGAATTATTGGGTATCATATAAATAGAAGGTCAGGGAAGGTCAATGATGTGTGCTTAGAATAATACGTGACAGGAGACTTAAACAATGGGAAACCTAGCGGATCGCATTGAGGAATACTTGAAACAGATTTTGGACAAAACGTCAGAAGGGTTTATTGTGTTACAGCGTAGTGAGCTAGCGGGCGAGTTTGCATGTGTCCCATCTCAGATCAACTATGTACTAGATACCCGTTTTACGGTTGAACGGGGATACCTAGTTGAGAGTCGAAGAGGGGGCGGGGGGTATTTGCGAATTATTCGTCTAGGACTGGGCGTGGAAGGGCAGTATCAACAGGTTATACGACAATTGATAGGAGAGCAGATTTCAAGTGACCGATCAAATACCTTAGTAGAGCGACTTTTGGATGAAGAACTGGTGACCACAAGGGAAGCAGCGCTGATTAAGAGTCTGCTTTCGTGTAATGATTTAAGTGGGGAATTTAAAGATTGGGATGTGTTACGTGCATGTCTCATGAAAAATATTTTGACAACGCTAAGTCGTGACGATTTGGTATAAAGGAGGATTTAGCATGCTTTGTCAACAGTGTCAAAAGCGAGAAGCAATTATGCAATTATTTATCACAGAAAACGATCAAACTCGTGAGGTGTATCTTTGTGAGACTTGTGCCAAAAAAAATCAAAATGTAAGTTTTGTGTTTCACCCTGCAATTGTACCGGAATTTCTGCAAGCTCTTTTTGGATTTAATGCCACGACAAAAGACCAGCCTGCGGAGATGAAGTGTCCAAAATGTGGAATTAGCTTTTCCGGGATCACCCAGATCGGGAAACTAGGATGCAGTACCTGTTATGAAACATTTGAAACTCAGCTTGAACCATTACTTCGGCGCGTCCATGGTGGAGGTCAAAATGTAGGTAAGATCCCTGTAAGACGTGGGGCTGCTATCAGAAGTCGCGTAGAACAAAGAAAACTAAAGGAAACACTTCAGACCTTGATTCAGCAAGAAGCCTTTGAGGAGGCTGCTATAGTAAGAGATCAGATTCGTAAAATTGAGCAATCAACTGGGGGTGAAAAGAGTGATTCGTAAGGAGTTGCTTTTACAGCACAGCGCCTGGATGAATGAAACCGAATCTCCCGTTGTCATAAGTAGTCGTGTAAGGCTAGCACGCAACCTTGAGGATTTCCCTTTCCCTCATAGCTTAAGCCAGGAAGGGGCTACTCAGGTTGAGAAAACTGTTTCCCAAGTTTTAACCGATAAGGAAGGGAATGGTGAGGGGTTAGTCTATATATCATTAACAGAACTAACTAGTATTGAACAACAAGTTCTTATAGAAAAGCATCTAATTAGTCCGAATTTAGGAGGGTCAACCGGAGCGCGCGGTGTGGCGTTGGCCCCCGATCACCGATATGCAGTGATGGTCAATGAAGAAGATCATTTAAGAATGCAGGTTCTTTTGCCTGGCAATCAGCTTTTAGAATCACACCGCTTAGCAACAGCGTTAGATGATCTCCTGGAAACAAAACTTGATTTTGCTTACAGGGAAAGTCAAGGATATTTGACGGCTTGTCCCACGAATGTGGGGACAGGGCTCAGGGCTTCGGTTATGGTTCACTTGCCTGGCTTGGTCATGACTAAGCAAGTTCAACAGGTGTTGGGCGCAGTTTCCCGCTTAGGGTTAGCGGTACGGGGTTTGTATGGTGAGGGTTCTCAAGCGTTTGGTCACATCTTTCAAGTCTCTAACCAGATTACCCTCGGAAAAAGTGAAGAGGATATCTTAACTCATTTAGATGCGGTAACAAGACAGATCGTAGAGCACGAGCTTCAGGCAAGAGAACTCTTGCGCCAGCAAATGCCTATCCTTTTAGAAGATAAAGTCTGGCGAGCTCGAGGTACCTTGCAGAATGCACGGTTACTCTCTTCCGAAGATGCGATGCATCTTTTATCTCATGATCGACTAGGGTCGGATATGGGACTATTACCAAAGACCAAGGATTGCTTTACCACGTTAATAGTTGATACTCGGCCGGGCTGTTTGCAATACATCCTCGACCGGGAACTTGATCATAGCCAGCGGGATGAGGAACGGGCTCGAATGGTTCGAAATGCGATGCATGATGGAAACTAACCATCGAACTTCGAGAGCACTTTGGTTAACCTCGTGTCTCGAAACAAAGAAAGGATGAATTATTAATGAAGGAACGTTATACGGAACGTGCAAAGAAAGTATTAGCGTTAGCCCATAGTGAAGCCAAACGAATGGGACATCAAGTTGTAGGGACTGAGCACATTTTACTTGGGCTAATTCAAGAAGGGGAAGGAATTGCTGCCCAGGTCTTAAAGGGAATGGGTTTAGATCTTGCTAAAATTCGTAGTCAGGTCGAAGATGTCACCGGAGTAGGTCAGCCTGTCAAAGGAGACGTTGGATTTACTCCCCGAGTAAAAAGAGTTTTGGAGTTAGCGAATGAGGAAGCACACCGACAAGATGTTAATTATATTGGAACCGAACATTTGCTTTTAGGTCTCATTATGGAGGGAGAGGGAATTGCTGCGCGTGTCTTAGCGAACCTCAACGTGAGTCCTGAAAGGGTATGGAAACAGGTCGTTAAATTATTGGGCGGAGAATTGGATGAATCTGTAATGCCAGCTCCTAACTCTATCCCAACACCTAAAAATGCGGGCCCTGTGAATACACCTGCTCTCAATGAGTTTGGGCGTGACCTTACGTTACAAGCACGCGAAGGACGTCTAGACCCCGTGATTGGGCGGGAAAAGGAGATAGAACGGGTCATTCAGGTTCTAAGCCGCCGAACTAAAAATAATCCTGCACTAATAGGAGAACCTGGTGTGGGTAAAACAGCCATAGCCGAAGGATTGGCACAGGGGATTATCAGCAATAGAGTCCCGGAGATACTGGTTAACAAACGTGTTATCACCTTAGATCTTTCAGCGATGGTCGCTGGAAGTAAATATCGTGGCGAATTTGAAGAGCGTTTAAAGAAAGTTATGGAGGAGATCCGAGCGGATGGAAACATCATTCTCTTTATTGATGAACTGCATACTTTGATAGGAGCGGGGGCTGCAGAAGGTGCTATCGATGCTGCAAACATTCTAAAGCCCGCCTTAGCAAGGGGAGAGCTGCAATGTATTGGGGCGACAACGTTAGACGAATATCGTAAATATATAGAGAAGGATACGGCGTTAGAACGACGTTTTCAACCCATCACGGTCGGTGAGCCAACTGTCAAGGAAGCAATTATGATTCTTAGCGGCTTGAGGGATCGTTACGAAGCCCATCACCGGGTTAAGATTACGGATGAGGCAATTGAGGCTGCTGCTCAACTGTCTGATCGATATATTTCAGATCGTTTCTTGCCAGACAAGGCTATCGATCTGATGGATGAAGCCGCTTCCCGAGTTCGGCTGGCTAGCTATACGGCACCACCAGACTTAAAATTACTAGAGGAAGAAACGGAACGGTTGAAGAAAGAGAAAGAAGCGGCCGTTTCAAGCCAGGAATTTGAGAAAGCGGCAGAGTATCGTGATCAAGAACAAAAATTACGAGCAGAGCTTGCTGAGCAACGTGGAGCATGGCAAAATCAACGGTATAAAGAAAATGCTATGGTTACCGGGGATGATATCGCTCAAATTGTAGCGAGTTGGACAGGAATACCGGTTAAAAAACTCGCAGAAGAAGAAAGCGAACGCCTCCTGCATCTGGAGGATATTCTTCATCAACGACTCATTGGGCAGGAGGATGCAGTCACAGCAGTGGCCCGGGCAGTACGCCGGGCGCGGGCAGGCCTAAAAGACCCGAAACGTCCGATTGGTTCCTTCATTTTTCTTGGACCAACAGGGGTCGGGAAAACCGAACTTGGACGGGCTTTGGCAGAGGGGATGTTTGGGGATGAAAAAGCGCTGATTCGCATTGATATGTCGGAATATATGGAGAAACATGCCGTTTCTCGGCTTGTAGGGGCACCTCCGGGATATGTCGGACATGATGAAGGGGGTCAGCTTACAGAAGCGGTAAGACGAAAACCCTATAGTGTTGTTTTGTTGGATGAAATTGAAAAGGCACATCCTGAGGCATTTAATATATTACTTCAAGTCCTTGAAGATGGGCGCTTAACGGACACTAAGGGAAGGACTGTAGATTTCCGAAATACTGTCATAATCATGACCTCCAATGTAGGATCTTCTTTCCTGAAAAAGGAAGCTATGGGCTTTGCACCAAAAAAAGATGAAAAAACTGACTATAAAAACATGCGTGGATATGTGATGGAAGAGTTAAAACGTTCCTTCCGTCCCGAGTTTCTAAATAGAATTGACGAGTTAGTAGTCTTCCATGCTCTTCAAGAAGAACATTTAGTGAAAATTTCCGAAATATTGATTCATCAGGTGAATAAGCGCTTGAGTGAAAATGGCTTAGAGCTTGAGGTTGAGAAGAGTGCAATTGAATTGATAGCCAAAGAGGGGAATGATCCGATTTTTGGAGCGCGCCCACTTCGTCGGGCCATTCAACGATTAATTGAAGATGCTCTTTCCGAGAAAATACTTGAAGGAGAATTCAAAACTGGAGACAAAATTCGTGTAGTAGCAGATGATGACAAAATAAAGTTTACCAAGATTTAAACAGTTTAGGGGCAATTCATAAATTGCCCCTAAACCATTTTACATGGAGTCAGAAGTAATCATTGCAAGGATGGAACGATGGCATTATTATTCTCAAGGTAATTATAAAGTTCCTTTGCGGAAATGGGGAGATACATGAAGACTAAGTTGATTTATCGGTGTTCTAATTGCGGATCAGAAAGTCCAAAATGGTTGGGCAAGTGTCAAAACTGTGAGGAGTGGAACACATTTGAGGAATCAGAGAGTCAACCTAAAACGACGACGTCATTAAGTAAGAGAAAGACTTCTCCAAAGATGTTATCAGAGGTCTTAGTCGGCAATAGCGATAGAATTGTCACGAGTATCAATGAATTTAACCGAGTATTGGGTGGAGGTATTGTTAAAGATTCGATTATTATTTTGACAGCACGTCCTGGGGCGGGAAAATCAACGTTACTTTTACAAGTGGCTGATGATGTCTCTAATAAGGGCTACAAGGTTTTATATGCTTCAGCCGAAGAGAGTGACAGTCAAATTAAAAGTAGGTCAGACCGCATCTTGAAGGGAAGTAAGAGTAGCATATGGATATATTCGGATACAAGCATGAACCATGTGCTCACCTCAATCGAAGAGCTTGACCCTGATTTGATTATCATCGACAGCATTCAGACATTCACCCTTGAAGAACATAATTCTCGGCCTGGTTCACCGATCCAGACGATGGAGTGTGCTAATGAACTCTTAAAGATCGCTAAGAATAATAACCGGCCCAGAGCCGTGATCATGGTTGGGCAAATGACGAAAGACGATGAAATTGCCGGACTCCGAGCTTTAGAACATCTAGTTGACGCTGTGTTAATTCTCAATGGAGAAAATGGGGAGGAACTAAGGGGGGCATGGTGTTCTAAAAACAGGTTCGGGAGCACTGGCGAAATAGGTTTTTTTTCGATGACTGAACAGGGGATGTTATCAATTGATAATCCGTCAGAGTTTTTTATGACCCAAAGGGGAGAGGGACAAACGGTTTCGGGGAGCGCCTTAACCGTAATCAAAGAGGGGACACGCCCAATTATTGTGGAAGTCGAAAGCCTTGTATCTAAATCCTTTACTCCCTATCCCTCTAGAATTGGAGAGTGTTTGAAAAGAGATCAATTAAACACCCTAATTTCTATCTTGGAACAAAGAGGTAAACTTAACCTATATGATAAAAATGTAGTGATCAAAACGACAGGTGGACTTCAACTTAAAGAACAATCTGTAAGCTTGGCCATTATCATGTGTATTGTTTCATCTGTCAAAGATAAAGCAATCCCCAATGACACCGTGTTTGTGGCAGATGTAGGGCTCACTGGAGAACTGAAAAAAGTACCTTCGATTGAGGCGCGCATCCGAGAAATAGACAGAATGGGATTCAGACGTGTCTATGTAGCAAAAAATGCGATAAGAGATGCTACAAGATTTAAGAATCTTAAAATCATAGAGCTTAGTACTTTGTATGATGTCATTATGGATTTGAATATGAAGACTACAGCTACCTATAAAAACTGAATTTCCAACCACGGAAGATCCTTAAGATGAACTCATAGAGGTTATAATGACAACGGTTTACAACATTCTTGCAAACTAGAAAAAAATGATATAAAATTTTTACAAAGATGTAAATAAATTGAGTTAGGAGTGATGCCTAATATATCCTGGATAATTTATATCTAATCCTAAGGTACCTTGTTTTATCCAATTCGGAAGACTCCCACTTCTTCAAGTGGTACATCTACCTTATACCTCTAAGCTTGTATTTTAGCCTATTGGGCGTTAAGGAAGGTAATTTTGATGAGGGACGAGTTATTAGATTTACTCAATGCCGTTGAAATAAAACGTGATCAATTAAATAAGCTTGCCTTATGTAAAGAGCTAACTTCCGAGGATGTCATTAAATCTAGCCGTGAGTTGGACAAACTATTAAATAGAGTTTATAGATTGAATAAAAAAAATACGAAGTAAATAAAGATTGGTCATAAAGTAGTCCGGAATTAGTCCGGGCTACTTAATTCTTTAATAACTATATTGATTCAAGACCCTCTCTTCTGTGAGAGTATATACTATGTTTCGGGTTATTTGAGTAAGCAATGTCTAAACAGGCTCTTTTAAACATATCTATTTAGTGATAATATATAATAATTAAAACGTTATAATTAGAGGGGAGAATTTAATGTTGGTGGATAATAGAATGGATAACAGAGAATTATGGACAGCCCTAGGGATGGATTTAGAGAAACATGATGAGTTTCTGGGCCCTGTACCGGCGATTTTTACAAGTCTTTTTTTAGAACGACCTAATCGTCCTAAAGCAATGGGATATTTCGACGCTATAGTTGGAGATGTTCATGGGATTCGAGTGCACGAACTCTATACTATGAAAAAAGCAGGCGCTAAGGTGTTCTCTACTTTTTGCGTCTATGTCCCAGAGGAAATTATCGTAGCAACAGGGAGTGCTAGTATCGGTTTATGTGCTGGAGCGCAGTATACAGTTTCTTCGGGAGAAAAAGTCCTGCCGCGTAACCTCTGTCCGTTAATTAAGTCCACCATGGGCTTTAAACTAGACCGCATTTGCCCGTATTTTCAAGTTTCTGATTGGGTCATTGGAGAGACGACCTGTGATGGTAAGAAAAAGGCATGGGAGATTCTCAATGAATATATTCCCACCTATGTAATGGACCTTCCGCAAAAAAAAGATTCCAAAGACGCCCATCTCTGGGAACAAGAAGTGCGTGAGTTTGCAGCTTTCATTGAACGTGAAACCAAGGTGGACTTAACCGTTGAGAATCTTGCTCAGGGGATTGAGAAGATCAATAATAAACGGCAAGCGCTGCAAAGATTAGCTAACTTGAGAAAACATAACCCCGCACCTATTCACGGTTTAGATGTTCTACTGATCAATCAGCTCTCCTTCTTTGATGATCCAGTTCGTTTCGCTGCTCAAGTTAATCTTCTGTGCGATGAACTTGATGTGCGAGTCAAAGAGGGGATAGGAGTTGCACCTTTAGATGCACCAAGGATTCTTATTACAGGAACCCCTCAACCGCTTCCCGCATGGAAACTTCATGCCTTAATCGAACAAGCTGGGGCGGTCGTTGTTGGGGAAGAAACCTGTACAGGAGAACGCTATTATAAGGATATCACTGTACAAGGAGACAACGTATCGGATATGCTTACTAATATTGCTAAGCGACCATTGAAGGTGAATTGCGCTTGCTTTACCCCGAATCAAGGGCGCATGGAAGATATATCGTTTATGGCAGCAACTTTAAAAGCAGACGCGGTGATTGATTTTAATCTCCAGTTCTGCCAGCCTTATGGTGTAGAGAGCTATTTTGTGGGTAAGGAAATGGAGAAGAAAAAGATCCCCTTCTTGCGACTGGAAAGTGATTTTTCGGAAGAAGATCAAGGCCAGCTTTTGACCCGGATTGAGGCCTTAATTGAGATGATTCGTGCATGAAACAAGCTGGACTAGATCTAGGCTCAGTTAATACAAAGTTGGTTGTGTTACAAAACGGGGAGCGGGTATACAGCCAAGTTGTACCCTCCCGTTTCGATTCCGTGCAAGCAGGTCTTACTCTTCTAAAGTCCTATGTCGCGGAAAATGGAGAAAAACCGAAAAAGCTTGTGGTCACAGGGTATGGGCGAGTAAACTTTCCTGAAGGACGGGTAATGACAGAAATTACTTGCCAGAGTAGAGGGTGTCATGCTTATTTCCCGGATGATTCGTACATTCTCGACTTAGGTGGGCAAGACGCTAAGGTTATTCGAAAAAATTCCGAGGGCAAGGTCGTTCAGTTTATCATGAATGATAAGTGTGCTGCTGGGACCGGGCGTTTTTTAGATATTATCCTGAAGGGGTTAGATCTAACGACTGAGGAGTTGGATTTAGCTGCGGAGGCTAAGCCAATGCCTATTAATTCCATGTGTACTGTGTTTGCCGAATCAGAAGTTATCACAATGATTGCTAAAGGAATCCCCAAACCTGAAGTGATTGCGGGACTTTTTAAAAGTACGGCAAAACGTCTTGCTAATTTTGTGGAGTCTGTTGGACATCCGAAATGTTTAATTTTTACTGGGGGAGGGGCCCATTACAGCCTCCTTGTTCGTTTTCTCGAGGGAGAGTTAAAGGAAAACGTCGTGATCCCACCGGAGCCGGAATTGACGGTTGCTTTAGGTGCGGCATTACTTGCATAACAAAATAACGAATAGCCCTTGACATTAGAGGCAAGGGCTATTCGTTATAAGAAAAGCATTCTTTGTTTTGTGCTTTTTAGTTTTCAATACTAATTGGAGTTTTAATCACTTAGTGATAAACTATTGACCGGAGGTGAGAGTAGAATTGAGCGAAGAAAGTAAAATGTGGCAATGTCAAATGCCAAGTTGTGGGTATATCTATAATCCGGAAAAAGGCTGTAAGAAAAGTAAAATACCAAAAGGTGTTCCTTTTGAGGAGTTGCCGGACACCTGGAAATGCCCGTTATGTGGAGCTGGTAAAAAAATGGTCAAACCTTTATAATTAAAGTTAAAAGGTTACATCAATATAATAGCTCCTGCAAGGCAGGAGCTTAATTACTTTAAACCTATTACATAAATGGGGCAATGACTTACGTCAAATTGAAAATTGTTAAAGTCTGGAGTTTTTTGTGTTCTTGGTCTAGGACATCGGTCAGCGAGATATCCAAGGCGTTAGATAGTGCCGCAATATAAAAGAGTTGCTTACCTATTTCTGCTTCTATAATATCTCGGCAATTATCACAAACGACTCCTTCAAGCTGGCTGTCCAAAAGCTCTTTTAAATCAGCGAGGCTTGCATCAGTGGGTAAGGATTTCTTACGCGCATTCACTGCATGGCAACCACAGCTTGTCACAGATTTGACGACGGCTCGGTTAACACGCGCTGAAGTTTCTTGCCCTTTGGTCAAGATATCCAAAATGCTTTGATGCCTGATCAACAGAGACTTTACCGTGTCTTGGAATTGGTCAGTGAGTTGCTCCATGTGTGCTATCCTCACTCCTTTCTGCCATCTCTATTATACCGAGCTGGCTGGGCAGTTGTCAATTTTCAACTGAATCAAGGTTGAAAAAGGGAAATTGACAGGCTAAAGACTTGTATGATATAATTTTAAAATTTTGACCCGGGCTATGTTCCTTGCTATAATGTATAGATAAGGGGGTGGCCGAATGTTTAAGGTTGGTGACAAAGTTGTATATCCGATGCACGGTGCCGGAATTATTGAGTCGATTGAAGAACGGGAAGTTCTTGGAGAAAAAAGCCAATATTATGTCATGCATTTACCAGTGGGGAATATGAAATTGTTTATTCCCTTGAACAACGTGGAGAACCTTGGCTTAAGGCAAGTTATTTCGCCTACCATGGTTAAAGATGTTTTAGAAGTACTGAAGACTAAAGACACGGCAGCTACCTTAGCCTGGAATCGGCGCTATCGTGCCAACTTAGAAAAGATCAAAAGTGGGAATATTTTTGAGGTTGCAAATGTCGTTCGGAGCCTTGCGCAAAGAGATAACGAGAAAGGCCTTTCTACGGGGGAAAAGAAGATGTACGAAAATGCCTGCCAGATTTTGATTAGTGAACTTGTTTTAACTGAGGGATCTGAAGAAGAATCAGTTAGACGATGGCTTTCATCTGCTTTGGTTTTGGCTTAGATTTCTCTTTAACGTCTTATTGAAGTCATGGCTGTTCAAGATATATTATCGTACTTTACGCGTTGAAAATTAACTTTAAAAAACTGCCATGACTTAAGCAGGACGTTTTTGATTTAAATTCGCCATAAAATCAACAAGGCGTTTGTGGGGTACAGCCTTATACTGTAACGAGTTACTTACAGTCAATTTAATGTAAGATACCTTTAAAAAAGGATTAAATTTACTTTGGTTGAAAAATAATGAAAACCACAGTATAATTGGAAAGACTTTTAGTTAAAATAGGATAAAAGGAGGTGAAACGATGATTCGCAATTTAATACGCGGGATCATCACTCTGTTGTTAGGGGCGGTAGGATTTTATCTCAACTATATACTTATAAGCCTCGATTTCTTGAAAACCCTTGGATGGAACGGCTCCCCTGTCTGGTCATACGCCATAATGAGTATTTTATTTGGCATCATAGGTTTTTTAGTTGCTCCGATTAGTATTCGCTCTTTTATTGCTTTAATGCGTTGGATGGATTTACGTTTAACTGGTGTCCCTACATATGATCTTATGGGTGGGGCCATTGGAGGAATCATTGGACTTATTATTGCGAGTTTATTTGGTAATTCATTTGTCAACATTAAATTCTTCGGACCCCTTTTGGCGGTCCTGCTAAGCCTCTTTCTAGGTTATCTAGGTCTGACAATCGGTATGAAACGAAAAGAGGATGTCTTGGGATTTCTTAACTTTCTCCCTAAATTCCGCGATCGTGGAGATAAGGCCGATAAGGCTGATAAACCGGATAAGCAAGATAAACACAAGGACAGTAAGGGTAACCGTTCCCGAGAGTCATTGAGTTATAAAATACTCGATACTAGTGTGATAATTGATGGTCGGATCGCAGATATTGTTAAAACTGGATTTGTGGAAGGGATATTGCTCATTCCAAGTTTCGTTCTAGAAGAACTTCGGCATATTGCTGATTCTTCGGACTTACTTAAACGAAATCGTGGGCGCAGAGGGCTTGATATTCTAAATCAGATTTCCAAGGAAACGGTTATCAAAGTGCATATTCATGAACAGGATTTCGACGATATAAATGAAGTGGATAGTAAGCTGGTACGGTTAGGGCAAGTCCTAGGGTCTCCTCTATTGACTAATGATTATAATCTCAACAAAGTGGCAGAACTTCAAGGGGTTAAGGTTCTAAATATTAATGAATTAGCTAATGCTCTTAAACCCATTGTTTTACCTGGAGAAGAAATGTTAGTTCAAGTAATGAAAGAAGGAAAAGAGCCTGGACAGGGTGTCGCATATCTTGACGATGGAACGATGATTGTTGTGGATATGGGACGGAGGTACATGGGACAAAATGTTGTTGTTTTAGTAACCAGTGTTCTCCAAACGGCTGCAGGGCGAATGATTTTTGCTAAGCCAAAATCCTCGATGGAAAAAAAGCCGATGGGTCTTCGTCCGACGGATGAGGTGAATGCGATTGGCTAAAATCGGAATTGTTATTCCTGCAGCCGGTCAAGGCAAACGGATGAGGGCCGGACATAACAAACAATTTCTGATATTAAAGGGACAACCTATTTTAGCTCACACAGTAAGACTATTTGAGAAATCCAACGTTGTTTCTGAAATTGTTATTGTAGGAGCGGAAGGTGATATTTCTGTTATAGAAGACCTTGTTGATCAGCATGAATTCAAGAAAGTTGTAGCGATCTGCAAAGGTGGAGCGTTACGCCAAGATTCTGTTTATGCGGGGGTTCGAGCTCTAAGTCCCATTATTCAACGGATAGTGGTGCATGATGGGGCGAGGCCCCTTTTAACATTACCCATATTTCACCAATTCCTTGAAGAAACACAAGAGTACTCTGCGGCCATTATGGGAGTTTCCCTTAAGGATACGGTAAAGCGAGTTAACCTAGCCGGAAATGTGCTCGAAACCCTTCCGCGTGAACATTTGCGTGCCGTTCAAACCCCCCAAATCTTTAACCGAGGGATATTGGAAGATGCTCATCAAAAAGCGGTTTCCGCAGGATACTATGGCACAGATGATGCATCTTTGTTAGAATGGGTGGGGTATCCTGTGCAGATAGTAGACGGTATGCAGGAAAATATTAAGATCACGACGCCCGAGGACTTGTGGTTAGCTGAGCGGATCCTTGCGCAAAGGGAAAAGTAAAACCCACATCGGGTGGTTGATGCTCGACATGGGGAGAGGCTCAATGTGTGATGCAAGGGGAATGAGGCATAGGTGAAGAATGTACTGATATACGTAATCGACGTTTGTTGCCCGGAATTCGATCTTGAGTGTCGAACCTCGAACCTCGAACTTCGCGAAGGGGGTGTTGACTATTAAAGTAGGAATTGGTTATGATGTTCACGCTTTGGTGGAGGGGCGGTCATTGATTCTTGGGGGAGTAAAAATTCCCCATGAGCGTGGTTTGCTCGGGCACTCAGATGCGGATGTTCTGACTCATGCGATTATGGATGCGCTTTTGGGGGCCTTGGCCTTAGGGGATATAGGAGGTCATTTTCCAGATAATGATCCTCGTTATCGTGGGATTTCAAGTCTCTCTCTGTTAAAGCAGGTTATGAAACTAATCGAATCCCAGGGGTATCGCGTTGGAAATTTAGATAGTATTATTATGGCAGAGCGTCCGAAACTTGCCCCGTTTATCTCAAAGATGCGCATGAATCTTTCGCGTGCGCTTAATTTAGAGGAATCATGTGTTTCAGTGAAAGCAACAACCACGGAACGATTAGGTTTTGTGGGTAGAGAAGAAGGAATCGGCGCTCAGGCAATGGTTAGTTTAATAAAGGTGGAGGATAAGTGATGAATATTCGCGTTCGATTTGCACCTAGCCCAACAGGTCCGCTTCACATCGGAGGGGCAAGATCGGCTTTATTTAATTATTTATGGGCACGTAAGAACAAGGGGACATTTATCGTCCGGAGTGAGGATACCGACTTAGAACGTTCAAGCAGAGAATCAGAACATAATATACTGGAAGCCCTTCGATGGTTAAATATTCAATGGGATGAGGGTATCGAGGCTGGCGGGGAGCATGGGCCTTATCGCCAGACAGATCGCTTGGCACTTTACAAGGAGTATACAGAGACCTTAATGACCAGCGGACATGCTTACTATTGTTACTGTACGGAAGAAGAGTTGGAACAAGAAAGAGAAAGTCTAATTGCCAAAGGGGAAACCCCTCGCTATTTAGGCAAGTGTCGTCAATTAACCTTAGAGCAACGAACCGCTCTAGAGCTCGAAGGACGAAAACCTGTGGTACGTTTCCGTGTGCCAGAAGGAGAGGCAATCCGTATTTCAGATCAGGTGCGTGGGGAGGTTGTGTTCGAGAGCAATGGGATTGGAGATTACGTTATCGTTAAATCAGATGGGATTCCCACCTATAATTTTGCCGTCGTGGTTGATGATATCACCATGGCCATTACTCATGTTATTCGGGGGGAAGAACACCTATCCAATACCCCACGGCAAGTGTTGATTTATCAAGCATTAGGGGTATCATCACCTCAATTTGCACATATTTCCCTAATCCTTAATACGGATGGTGGAAAAATGAGCAAGCGAGATGGGGATACTGCCGTGATAGATTACTGGAAGAAAGGGTATCTCCCGGAAGCCATCGTTAATTTTATTGCTCTGCTTGGTTGGTCACCATCAGGAGAGGAAGAATTTTATACCCTTGATGAATTGACGGAGGCTTTTTCATTGGATCGGGTTTCCAAAAGTCCTGCAGTTTTTGACAGACATAAGCTGAATTATATTAATGCCCATTACATTAAAAAGACCTTGCCTGAACGATTGGCAGAGTTAGTATTACCTCATGTTCAGGAATTGGGCATTCTTCCATATGAGGAGCGGTCAGCCGAACAACAGCAATGGTTGATTGGCTTTATCGGAGCTATCTCAGAGAAACTATCCTATTTGGCAGAAGGGAAGGACTTTATCCATTACTTCCATGGTGACGTTCCACTTGAGCCTGAAGGAGAAGCCTTAGAGGTGCTAGGGGGGGAACAGGTACCCGCCGTTTTAGCCTTGTTTGGGGAGAAAGTACGGGAGATAGACTTGCTTTCTGGCCCTAGTGTGAAAGTGCTTCTAAAACAAATGACAAAGGAACTAAAGCTCGGGGGTAAGCTCGTCTATATGCCAGTTCGAGTGGCTTTGACCGGGCAGATGCATGGACCGGAACTTTATGATATCATCCCGTTGTTAGGACGTGAGAATGTACTAGGGCGGATTGCCGTCTCAGAGACTCGTTATTTGAGTTAGGAACGTTAATGATTATTGACAGAGATTGGGAACTAACCTATAATAAAATGCAAACTATGTTATTATTTTTATCTTAATATGATCTAGGCGATGATGAGAAAGAGTACAAAGACGAATTGCGACTAGCGAGGATGGGACAGTGGAAGCCATTTGCAAAGGTTTTTTGGAAGTGCGTCTCGGAGTTGATTGGAAGAAGTATTAGTATTTCAATCCGTTTTAGCTGCGTTAAAGCTTCAAGCTGGAACGACTTGTTCGTTCAAACAGAGTGGGACCGCGGAACTTTTCGTCTCTGGACGAAGGGTTCCGCTTCTTGTGTCTATTTATTATTGTGTAAAGAAGGATAAAATACCTATAAGGAGGAAAGGGTGAAACTATAGATGTTTGGACAGATGAAGCGCGATATTCAAGTCATTTTTGAACGGGATCCTGCAGCAAAAAGTATTTGGGAGGTCATCTTTTGTTACCCAGGGTTTCATGCTGTGCTGTTTCACCGAATGGCCCATTGGTTGTACCTTCACAATCGGGTCCTCTTACCACGACTAATCTCTCAGCTCTGCCGCTTTCTGACTGGGATTGAAATTCATCCGGGTGCCAAGATTGGGCAAGGTCTCTTTATTGACCATGGAACAGGTGTGGTCATAGGTGAAACTACAGAGATCGGGGACAATGTTACCCTATATCAAGGGGTTACGTTAGGCGGTACAGGTAAAGAAAAGGGTAAGAGACATCCGACTATAGGCAATAATGTGGTAATTGGTGCAGGGGCAAGGGTATTAGGTTCCTTTAAAGTTGGAGATAATGTTAAAATCGGGGCGGGATCGGTTGTTAATAAGCCTGTCCCAAGTGATACGACAGTAGTGGGGGTTCCAGGGCGGATTGTTATTCACCGCGGGGTATCGATTAAAGATCCTGATCTAAGGCACGATGATCTTCCAGATCCGGTGAATGAGATGTTAAGATGCTTAATGCAGCGAGTGGAGTATTTGGAACAACGATTAAAAGAAGAGGAGAGTCGATACAATGTCTTTGAAATTGTACAACACCATGACTCGTCAAAAAGAGGAGTTTCAACCAAGAGAGAGCGGGAAGGTTGCGATGTACGTATGCGGTCCGACGACCTATAATTACTTCCATGCTGGGAATGCGAGAATGTTTGTTGTATTCGATATGATTAGGCGATATTTTTCTTATAAGGGGTACGATGTTCGTTACGTCCAAAATTTTACGGATGTGGATGATAAAATCATTCAAAGAGGGAATGTCGAAGGGATGGACCCCTTGGCCTTGGGTCAAAAATATATTGGGGAATACTTTAAAGATGCTAAAGCCCTAAACCTTTTACCGGCAACCATTCATCCAAAGGCTACAGAGCATATTCCTGAGATGATTGAGATAATTCAGGGCCTTATTGATATGGGGTTAGGGTATGAAGTGGATGGGGATGTGTACTTTTCGGTGGATCATTTTCCTAACTACGGGAAACTCTCTGGTAGATCCCTTGAGGATATGAAGGCTGGCGCACGAGTGGAAGTGGATGAACGTAAAAAGCATCCTATGGATTTTGCGCTTTGGAAAAAGGCTAAGCCAGGAGAACCAGCTTGGAAAAGTCCATGGGGTGAAGGGCGTCCAGGCTGGCATATTGAGTGTACAGCCATGTCCTTGAAATATCTAGGCGCGGGATTTGATATTCACGGTGGTGGGGAAGATCTGGCGTTCCCTCACCACGAAAATGAGATTGCCCAAACCGAAGGGTACTTGAAAGGCAAGACCTTTGCTCGTTATTGGATGCACAATGCGTTTCTGACCATCAATCAAGAAAAAATGTCCAAGTCCTTGGGAAATTTCTTTACAATCCGCGAGTTATTGGTTAATTCTCCAGGCGAAGTCATCCGGTTTTATTTACTAGGAACTCACTATCGTAGTCCTTTAGATTTTAATGATCAAAATTTGATCATGGCTCAAAAGGGATTGGAGCGGTTGCAAACCAGTGTTCGGTTAGCTCAGGAGGCAATGGATCGAAAAGGAAATGCTGTCAATGGACAGAGCCAAGAAGAGTTGATTAAGGCAGCTGGAGAAGCACGTCAAGCCTTTGAAAAGGCTATGGATGATGATTTCAATTCCGCTCTAGCTTATGCAGCCCTTTTTGAATTGGCTAAAACCATGAATGCTTATGTTCAGGAGAATCCTGCCCATTCAGAAGGATTGGCCCAAGCCCAAAAGACTTTAGTAGAACTTGGAGATGTTTTAGGATTTGACTTACTTCATCCAGCCCAAGTTCATGTCGAAAACGATGAGATATTAACCCAGGTTATGGATGCAGTCCTACAGATCCGTTCACGATCACGTCAGAAAAAAGATTGGGAAATGGCGGACTTTATCCGGGATGTGTTCAAAGAAAAAGGAATTGTAATTGAGGATACTCCGCAAGGCGCAAGGTGGCAGATTAAAAAGTAATTGAAGGGTGACCATATGAGAAATTGGCAGGAAATGAATGCCTTAACCCTAGCGTATTTGGGAGATGCAGTCTATGAACTTTGGGTTCGAACCCACCTACTGGAACTGGGGCATGAAAAGGTTAAGGAGTTACATAAGCAGGCTATAAGCTATGTTCGTGCAAGTACCCAAGCTCAGGTCTTACATGTTCTTTTACCCGATCTTGACGAGATAGAACTGCAGGTTGTAATGCGGGGGCGAAATACTAAGGGGGGGCATCCCAAGAACGTAGATGTTGTGACCTACCGTCATGCAACAGCGTTTGAAAGCCTAGTTGGTTATTGGCAATTATGTGGAAAAACTGATCGCATGGGGTGGGCGTTCGCTAAAGTGGACCAAATGCTTGTGCATGAAGAACTGGCTGAATAAACGTTATTATTCATGAGAAAGAGAAGGGAGGAGGACCTTGCAATGAAAGTAGATCTTATTCAGCACACGCCAGACCCGGAAAAAGTAGTAGCTGCTGCAGCCCGACTATGCTATTCGTCGGACTCAGTACCGGAGTTGAGTGAACGATTAGATGAAGAGAGGGTGGCGAGTTTCGTCCGAAAACTTCAAGAGATGGGTCATCTTTCTCCTTTTGAGCATGTTAGTTTTCAGTTTTCGATAGATGGAGTCTCAAGAGCGTTATCTCATCAACTGGTACGTCACCGAATTGCAAGTTACTCTCAGCGCTCCCAGCGCTATGTTGAAGAGAAAGGGTTCGAGTTTGTCATTCCCCCGAGTATTCACCGAGATCTTGAGGCATTAGAGCGATTTGAAACGGTTATGGCGCGTCTACAGGAAGATTATCGAGAACTCTTAAATTGTGTGCCTGCAGAGGATGCTCGCTATGTCTTACCGAATGCCTGCACAACCTCTTTGATGGCAACATTTAACGCTCGATCCTTATTAAATTTTTTTGAACATCGTACTTGTGTTAGAGCCCAATGGGAGATTCGATTTCTAGCGGAAAAAATGTTGGAGTTAGTACGTAGTGTGGCTCCTAATCTATTCAGTGAAGCGGGTCCCTCCTGTGTAACTCAGAAAGTCTGTCGTCAAGGTACCTACAGCTGTGGTAGATTAAAAACCCTCGAAGGAAAGAAGTGAACTACTTGAACGATGAAATAGTTTATGGAAAAAATCCTGTGGTAGAACTTTTACGAAGCGGAAAACCCGTTAATAAAGTGCTTCTTATCACGGAAGGGCCCGGTGGCCGGAATCAAGACATTATGTCATTATTACATGAACGTAGTATTCCTTACCAATTTGTGGATCGTCAGACCCTTGATCGGTTAACAAATCGTGAGCGGCATCAGGGTATGTTGGCCTATATCGCTGCCAGAGATTACGCCGAGGTGGATGATCTACTTTCCTTGGCTGAGGAGCGGCAAGAAGCCCCCTTTATCTTGATGCTCGATGAGATAGAGGACCCTCATAATCTGGGTGCCTTGTTAAGAACAGTAGATGCTGTTGGAGCCCACGGTGTTATTATCCCCAAGCGGCGCAGCGTTACCTTAACGGGAACGGTAGCCAAAACATCCGCTGGTGCTGTCGAGCATGTTTTGGTAGCTCGAGTAAGTAATTTGGTTCAAACTTTGAAAGAGTTAAAGAAGAAGGGGTGTTGGGTGTCTGGAGCTGAAGCTGGAGGGAAAGATGCTTTTGAAGCAGATCTCACTGGCCCAAGGGTCATCGTCATTGGTAGTGAAGGGAAGGGCATAAGCCGTTTACTCCGAGAAAATTGTGACGAGCTTGTGAGTTTACCTATGAAGGGGAAGGTCGCATCTTTAAACGCGAGCGTTGCAGGATCGATCATGCTTTATGAAGTGCTTAGACAAAGAACAAATTCGAGGTTAGATACATGAGGTATGGGCAGGATATTGCAACTTGGGAAAGTTCCCTTTCGTGTATTTCGGACCTTATGTCTGGTCTTAGAGCTTCGAACTTTGCGAATAGCGACAGAACAACCAAAACTTCGCCTTGACGCTTTTCTTTAGGGTCGAGTATAATGAGGATGTTCTCGTGGACGAGGGCTAGCCGAGATTGCGTCTTCTTCATGACGACATAGTAGGGGGGATCAACTTGACTCTTCAAGCCCAACCAGAATTACCGGAGTGCGAAATCATCGACGTTATCGTGGATGAAGAGGTGGTTGAGCTTGCCAAAGAAGGCGACGCTACAGCACTGGAATACCTAATCAATAAGTATAAAAACTTTGTTAGAGCTAAAGCACGTTCTTACTTTCTTATTGGTGCTGATCGCGAAGATATTATTCAAGAGGGCATGATTGGACTCTATAAGGCAATTCGAGATTTTCGTGGAGATAAACTCTCCTCCTTTAGAGCATTTGCTGAATTATGCATTACACGTCAGATAATTACTGCAATTAAAACTGCGACAAGGCAGAAACACATTCCCTTAAACTCATATGTTTCTTTGAATAAGCCTATTTATGACGAAGATTCTGATCGAACGCTTCTCGATGTAATATCAGGAACCCGAATTACAGACCCTGAAGAACTAATTATTAGTCGGGAAGAATTTGACGACATTGAAGAAAAGATGGGTGAAATACTCAGTTCTTTGGAATGGAAAGTACTCATGTCCTACTTGGAAGGTAAATCCTATCAGGAGATTGCCGTTGATTTGAGAAGACATGTAAAATCAATCGATAATGCGTTGCAGAGAGTTAAGAGGAAGCTCGAACGATATCTCGAGAGACGCGATGGATAATTTTACATAAACCTTCTTTCGTAAAAGGCTTGCATTATCAAAAAAGAAGTGTTAAACTACGTAAGTGCCTTGAAGGTAATAAGGGTTGCACCCGAAGAATAAATGCCGACGTAGCTCAATTGGTAGAGCAGCTGATTTGTAATCAGCAGGTTACAGGTTCGAGTCCTGCCGTCGGCTCCAAACAGTAACGAAGATTGTAAGGCGAGTCGTTGCACATGATTTATTGCTGGTGGTATTCTTTGCATAGATAGCAATCACTTAGGAAAACTTAACAGGTAATGTCGCGGGGTGGAGCAGTGGCAGCTCGTCGGGCTCATAACCCGAAGGTCGTCGGTTCAAATCCGGCCCCCGCAACCAATTAGATAGACAGCAACGCTGTCTTTTTTGTTATAAGATAAATTTCCTTGACAGTGAAATTATCTTATGATAAAGTATTTTGAGTAATGGATAAAAATACAGCGTCCTACCGTCGGGAGGTGTTCGTGAATGCGTGTTGGCATTATTTTAGCGTGTACGGATTGCAAGCACCGTAACTATGCTACTATGAAAAATAAGAAAAATAACCCAGATCGCTTGGAAACTCAAAAGTTTTGTAAGTTTTGCAAGAGCCATACTCTGCATAAGGAAACAAAGTAATTTTTTTTTGCACTAGTTTAGATAAACGCCAGGGGGCGTTGTCACGGAGTCGATGACATGGATGTCTGTAAGGATGTGAAGTGATGGGCGAGTTGAAGAAACCGGCCAATACTCAGCGACAGAAAGAAAAGGCGATGGAGTATTTCCGTGGGGTTTTGAGTGAACTCAAGAAAGTTCATTGGCCGAGCCGCAGACAGTTGCTAACTTACACAGGAGTTGTGTTTATTGCAGTAGCGATTGTATCCATTCTAATGTGGATAGTTGATAGCGGTTTAAGCGCAGCCTTGACCATGCTACTGCCCTAACATATGAACTACGGCAGTGTCTGAGGAGGTCCCTGAGAAATGGCAAAAGATTGGTTTGTGATTCATACCTATTCTGGCTATGAGAATAAGGTGAAGATGAATCTCGAAAAACGCGTAGAGTCCATGAATATGGAAGAGAAGATTTTTCGTGTGCTCGTCCCGATGGAAGATGAAATCGAGTTTAAAAACGGCAAACAGAAAATCACCAAGCGCAAGGTATATCCAGGTTACGTACTTGTAGAAATGGAAATGACGGATGATTCGTGGTATGTTGTACGTAATACTCCTGGAGTCACTGGATTTGTTGGCTCTGGAACTAAACCGATTCCGTTATTGGACAACGAGGTTGTCGCGATTCTTAAACAAATGGGAATGGACGAGATTCAAACGCGGATTGATTTTGAAGTTAATCAGAGTGTCCAAGTTATCGCTGGTCCGTTCAAAGACTTTGTTGGAGTAGTTCGGGAAATCCTGGCCGATAAAGGCAAACTGCGGGTTGAGGTATCTATGTTTGGAAGAGAGACTCCCGTGGAACTTGAGTTTACACAGGTTCAAAAACTAGACTAATAGGGTTATCCTAACAAGGGGGTGTAATGACAATGGCAAAGAAAGTAATTGGATTGGTAAAATTAGCGATCAATGCGGGAAAGGCAACACCTGCACCTCCGGTTGGTCCGGCTTTGGGTCAGCACGGGGTTAATATTATGGCGTTTTGCAAGGAGTACAATGAGCGTACAAAGGATCAAGCGGGGCTTATTATTCCTGTCGAAATAACTGTGTACGAAGACCGCTCCTTTACCTTTATTACAAAAACTCCGCCAGCAGCAGTATTACTTAAAAAAGCTGCTAATATTAATTCGGGCTCTGCTGAGCCGAACCGTAAAAAGGTTGCGGCTGTTCCTCAGTCAAAAATACGCGAAATCGCGGATATTAAGATGAAGGACTTAAATGCAGCAAGCATCGAGGCAGCAATGCGCATGATTGAAGGAACTGCGCGGAGCATGGGAATCGACGTTGTTGAAGGTTAATAAATACTGTGGGAGGGCTAAGCCCGCATTACCACAAGGAGGTTAATAGAATGGCTAAAGTAGGCAAAAAGTATCAAGAGGCTGTAAAATCATTTGATCGTTCAACGCTCCACGAACCAACAGAGGCTTTATCAATCGTAAAAGCTAACGCTAAAGCTAAGTTCGATGAGACCGTAGAAGCTGCTTTTAAATTGGGCATTGATACCCGTCATGCGGACCAACAAATTCGTGGTGCTATTGTGCTCCCGAATGGGACAGGAAAAACCCGATCGGTGTTGGTATTTGCCAAAGGGGAGAAGGCTAAGGAAGCAGAGTTAGCGGGAGCGGACTTTGTCGGAGCTGAAGACATGATTGCTAAGATTGAGCAAGGTTGGTTTGGCTTTGAAGTAGTTGTTGCCACACCAGACATGATGGGAATGGTCGGTAAGCTGGGTCGAGTTTTGGGACCCAAAGGACTTATGCCTAACCCGAAAACTGGAACTGTTACCCTCGATGTAACTCGTGCGATCAAAGAAATCAAGGCTGGTAAGATTGAATACCGTGCGGATAAAGCGGGTATTATACATGCTCCAATCGGCAAAGCTTCATTTAGTGTAGAACAGCTGTTAGAGAACTATCATGTATTAGGGGAGACCTTGCTTAAGGCTAAACCTGCTGCTGCTAAGGGTCAGTTCATGCGGAGTGTCACGGTGTCTTCAACGATGGGACCTGGCGTACGCATCAACCCTGCAAAAGCCCTCTAAATAAGATGCTCTTGACAATGTTCGACAAATGAGATAGACTTATCAGGAATTGAATAATGTCCGCTGTAGAAAGCAGGTGCCGTAAGGCTTAATGTCCTGCCGAGGTTGGAAGATTACGCCGATAGATATTCATTTGGCATTCTTAACCTCTGCTAGCGCGGAGGTTTTTTGCTGAGTTTATCTGAATGGAAGGAGGTACACAGAATGCCTAACATCGAAGAAAAAAGTCTAGTAGTCTCGGAGATTAAGGAGAAGTTCCAACGATCTTCGGGGGTAGTCTTAGCTGACTACCGCGGCTTAACCGTAGCCCAGGCAACGCAATTGCGTGCTGAATTACGTAAAGCTGGAGTCGAGTATCGGGTTCTAAAAAACACCCTTGTACGTCGCGCGGCTGATGAACTAGGAGTAGAGGGCCTGGATTCCTATCTTAAAGGTCCGACGGCTCTTGCATTTAGTGAAGATCCTGTCGCTCCTGCCAAAATATTAATGGACTTTGCAAAAGCAAACAAATTAAAGAAATTCCAGATTAAAGCTGGAGTACTAGAAGGAAGAGTTATTGGGGCTGAGGGCGTAAAAGCTCTAGCCGATCTGCCTTCTCGCGAAGTCTTACTCACTATGGTTGTGCGCGGCATGCAAGCGCCTCTTGCAGGTATGGTTAATGTTCTCCAAGGGCCTATCCGTAAGATGGGGTATGCATTGGAAGAAGTGCGTAAGCTTAAGGCAGCTCAATAGTTGCTAACTACAGGTAAAAAAATGCTTTATAATAATAAGGGGGAAAATTAAAATGTCTAAAGTAAATGAAATTCTCGAAACCGTTAAAGGTTTAACCGTCCTTGAGTTATCTGAACTCGTAAAGGCTTTTGAAGAGGAATTTGGCGTAAGTGCTGCTGCTCCAGTAGCAGTTGTAGGCGGAGGAGCTGCAGCTCCTGTAGCTGATGCAGCTGAAGAGAAAACAGAATTTGATGTCATGTTAATGAATTGCGGAGCTTCTAAAATCGGTGTTATTAAAGTAGTTCGTGAAGCAACTGGTCTTGGTCTCAAAGAGGCAAAAGATCTCGTAGACAACGCTCCAAAACCGGTTAAAGAGAAAGTCTCAAAAGACGAAGCTGAAGCTTTAAAAGCTAAATTAACTGAAGCTGGCGCAACTGTCGAAGTTAAATAAGAGTTTTTCAAACGTGAAGGTACTCTCTTATAGAGAGTGCCTTCTTTAATATTTGAGATGCTGATACCTCCTTGGAGTCTTTAGATTGGATGGGCTTTAAATATCTTAAATAATTTCTTGACAAAGGCCCTTCGTTTTGGTATACTTTAGAAATGTTACTATGCCTAAATGGAATTTATTACTTATTCCACCCATGCTATGGTAATGATTCGCATGAATTAGGTAATAAGGAGATATTTTCTTTGAAATTGTCGGAATGATAGCGGAACATCATAAACAGTTAAGCGAGGTTCTTTTAAAGGCCTTGCTTTTGGCTGTATATGTCAATATATTATAATACCTCAATGAGAGAAAACCACACTGAGGGGTGAAACGTAAATGTTCTATCCTGTTAAGGTCGGAACGAGGGAACGCTGGAGTTACTCTAGAATCCGTGAAGTTCTCGACATGCCAAATTTGATTGAAATCCAACAGAACTCCTATCGGTGGTTTCTTGATGAAGGGTTACGCGACATGTTTCGCGATATTTCGCCGATTCAAGATTTCACTGGCAATCTCGTATTAGAGTTTGTCGATTATAGCCTTGGGGAAGCTAAATATCAGGTGGAGGAGTGTAAAGAACGCGATGTTACATATGCCGCGCCACTCCGTGTAAAGGTACGCTTGATCAACAAGGAAACTGGGGAAGTGAAAGAACAGGAAGTCTTTATGGGGGATTTCCCATTAATGACTGACAAAGGTACCTTTATTATTAACGGCGCTGAACGTGTTATTGTCAGCCAACTTGTTCGCTCGCCAGGAGTCTATTATGCTGAACAAATCGATCCGAGTGGAAAGAAGCTCTATGGGGCAACGGTTATTCCGAATCGTGGAGCATGGTTGGAATTTGAAACGGATGTAAATGATAACATTTTTGTTAGGGTTGACCGGACAAGAAAACTACCAGGCACCGTTCTTATTCGTGCTTTAGGGTATGCTAGTAACGGCCAGATATTAGAGCTATTTAACGATAATGAATATATCCGTGCTACCTTGGAAAGGGACAGTTCGGAGTCTACCGAAGAAGCATTAGTTGAAATCTATAAACGATTAAGACCAGGTGAACCGCCGACTGTTGACAGCGCGCGTTCATTATTGGAAGCTCTGTTCTTTGATGCCAAACGGTATGATTTAGCCAAGGTTGGTCGTTATAAACTTAATAAGAAACTAGGAGATTTCCAAGATCCTGACGAGTTACCACCGATGGAGGTTCGACATTTGACACGCGGCGACATTGTGGCCAGCGTTAAGCGGATGCTTGCCTTAATGGAGGGTGAAGGTCACAAAGATGACATTGACCATTTAGGGAATCGTAGGTTGCGCTCAGTTGGGGAACTTCTACAGAATCAATTCAGAATTGGATTATCTCGTATGGAACGCGTGGTACGCGAACGGATGACAATTCAAGATGTAGAAGTAATTACTCCTCAAGTATTAATTAATATACGACCTGTTGTAGCTGCCATCAAGGAGTTCTTTGGTAGCAGCCAGTTATCGCAGTTTATGGATCAAACAAATCCGTTAGCAGAGTTAACTCATAAGCGTCGTTTAAGTGCCTTAGGACCTGGAGGGTTGAGCAGGGAGCGTGCAGGTTTTGAAGTGCGTGACGTCCACTTCTCCCACTATGGAAGAATGTGTCCGGTAGAGACACCGGAAGGCCCAAACATTGGCTTGATTGGATCCTTAAGTACATTTGGTCGTATTAATCCCTATGGCTTTATTGAGGCCCCTTACCGCATGGCGGATAAGGAGAGCGGTAGAGTCACAGATGAGATTCATTATTTAACAGCGGATGAAGAAGAAAAATTCATCGTGGCACAAGCTAATGCGCCTCTTGATGAAAATGGTAAGTTTCTTGGGGAAAAAATCGATGGGCGACATGGACCGGATTTTGTGCATGTGTCCCCAAATCGGGTAGACTATATGGACGTTTCTCCGAAACAAATGGTTTCTATTGCTACAGCCCTTATACCCTTCCTAGAGCATGACGATGCCAACAGGGCTCTGATGGGTTCAAATATGCAACGACAGGCTGTACCCCTTTTGCGTACCGACTCGCCTTATGTAGGGACAGGGATGGAATATAAGACGGCTAAAGACTCTGGCGTTTGTGCAATCACTAAACGAGCTGGAGTCGTGGAGCGAGCGACTGCGGACGAGATCATCGTCCTTGGCGAAGATGGAACTACAGAGAAACACAAACTTCTTAAGTATTCTCGTTCTAACCAAGGAACCTGTATAAACCAGCGACCCATTGTTAAAAAAGGTGAGATAGTTGAGGCCAGCCAAATTATTGCGGATGGTCCATCGACAGACCATGGAGAACTTGCCTTAGGTCGTAATGTCTTAGTAGCCTTCATGACTTGGGAGGGGTATAACTACGAGGATGCAATCTTGCTGAGCGAAAAGCTTGTTCGAGAGGATTACTATACATCTATTCACATTGAAGAGTATGAATCAGATGCTCGTGACACAAAGCTTGGACCGGAAGAAATCACTCGCGACATTCCAAATGTCGGAGAAGATGTCTTGAAAGATCTTGATGAACGTGGAATTATTCGAATTGGAGCTGAAGTTCGACCCGGGGATATCTTGGTCGGAAAAGTAACCCCCAAGGGTGAGACAGAGCTTACGGCTGAAGAACGCTTACTTCGTGCCATCTTCGGAGAAAAGGCACGCGAGGTGCGTGATACTTCCTTACGAGTGCCCCACGGAGAAGCAGGGAAAATTGTTGATGTTAAGGTATTTACTCGCGAAAACGGGGATGAATT
>JADQBO010000171.1 GCA_016278585.1 Desulfosporosinus sp. | reverse complement strand
CTCCTACGATAAGTCAAACTATCCTCTTTTCCAACTTCTAAAATCGTATAAATCTGTTTAATTCTTGATAAGCGCAATTAACTATATCATCAAACTGCTTAGGAAGTAGAGAAAATTCAATTAAATTTTCGCTATTAACATTTTTGCAAATATACGCTTTTGTTTTTCCACGATGAATATTTTCCAACCATCAAGAATATCTACTTGAAGTGTTACATTAAATCCTGCCCAACTTTCTTTAACTGTTTTTTCTTATTTCGATACATGCATTGTCCAAGGGGTTACCGTCTAGTTAATCGCCGTGCGTGGCACACCACCATAAGAACAGAGAGACGAATCCGTCTCCCTGTTCTTTGATTACTTTTGTTACCAAGTTTATTTTTGTTTAGCAGTCAGTTCAAACCTGACAGTCCATGTTCTGTCACCTTTTTTATTCACTAATGCTACTTCATTATCTGAAAGCCGCTTAACTTCTCTCAAATGTTTAGCATAAAGCAAATTCTTCAGGGAGTTCTGAAATCACTTTTTTTCTGTCTACACTTTTAACAGGTATCTTCCAAATCCATTCATTTGTGTAGTTGGCTTTACGAATCTTGGAATATATCCTTTCAAAGGGTTCAATATCCCAATCTTCATTTTTCGAAACTATTTTAATACCTTCCATTATTAAGTACAAAGTCTGTTGCCATGCCGTAAACAATATTTACTAATCGGCGCATAATACAGACCAATGCCTGTGATTTCGTTTTACCTTCGCTGATTTTACGCTGATAATAGGCGTAAAATATAGGCTGATTCGGCTTTCCTGTCTTGGGAACCGTGACCATGGATACCGCCAGAAAATAAAATAATCCGTGCAGCTCACGGTTACCTTGTTTTGAGCTTTGCTCCTTGCCTTTGCCGCCGGAACTAAACTTGATTGGTGCGATTCCTGCATAACGAGCAAGTTTATCAGCACTTGGAAAACGGCGTATGTCACCGATTTCGGCAATCAGCTTGCTTGCTGTGGCAATGCTGACGCCCGATATTGTTGTGAGTTTATAGTCAAAATACCTCAGCATCCTTTCGATTTCACAATCGACTAGGGCTATTTCTTCCTTTTGCTGCTCAAGACAACGCGCCAGGCTTTTGGTGATAAATTCCTTGCTTCCTGATATTCCCGTATCGTATCACCATCATTATGGACACATTCAAATATCAATTCAATCTTACTTTTCGTTGTATTGGACGCGATCACTTTAAATTCTCAAACAGTTCATCAACGGGTTTATTCCGCAGATAGATGGGTGACGGATAGTGTTTCCAAAAATACAGCGCCGTCTTCCGGTCAAAATCTATGGTAACTTGGGTAAGCAACAGATACCTGCTCATGCAAACCATTTTTCGGCCGGATACCGTCTTTGACAAGGGTGTCCCGGCGGTTAACAAGCTGGGACAGTGTCCAATGGTTGTCCTCTGGCTTTGGATCGGGCAGAGTGTAGAGCTGATTGATTAGCACCGTTGCCACGCAGTAAGAACACTGATGATATCCCATGGTATTTCCTTTGCCATCAAGCAGTCGAATCACCTTGCCGCTTCCATCGAAAACAACACTGGGGAGCTTCGACTGAAAACCCCTGCTTTCGTTGATCTCTTGAAGGGTATAGGTTCCATCGGGGTTTTTATACAGCTGGACCGGCTGCTTCTAACGAAGTAAGGCGAATCACGCCTACTTTGCTGTCGATAGATGTTGCCGTTAGTTGCCGGTTACTATCCGTCACTGTCACAACATCCCTATGGGTATGTAATGTAATGGTAATAATAATAGTTCCAATAGCCTCCTGCAGGACGGTAGATATAGTTCAAAAGAGGAGTCCTTCTTATTAAGACGAAGGGCTCCTCTTCTAGACTGTTAGAATTGTTCCCGATCGTTTATAAATACGACTTCGAACCAATTCCTATCTTTGGGATTACCTAAGTTGGTCTGGTTTTTCCGAAGTTTAATCTAAAATAGCTAAATCATTTATTTAAAGTGAATCAATCTCCTCCTTTGCAACCTTAAATAAACAAAGCACATCACTTTCGAGTCGTTCTGCATCGAAACCCTGTTTAATCTTTTCGCCAAGGAGTCTCACACAATCAACTACGTTTTTGATTACCAATAACTTCTTTATTTCGTGGTCAGCGTTAAGAAAGCTTTGGTAATCAATCCTGAGTCTGTAGTCAGCCTCCTTAGTTTTCTTTTTGTAAAGCTTCCTTTCTTTGTGAAACCCAGCGCTCTCAAATTCCGGAACCACTTTTATAATAATAGGTATTATCGCAAGATTTTGGACCGCGTTACCATAGTCGTTTACCTCAAGGACCTTTAGCCTTTTTTCTATTTCACTAAGAATTTCTCTAAACGGTTCCGAAACAGTTGTTTCAATTTCTCCACTCATGAATATTTCCAAAAAATTCACTCCTTACCAGTCACTTTTGTTAAGTTTCGGTCTCTTTCCAAAAGAAAATTTGTATTCTAGAATCATATTGTGTTGCCAATCGTGCATTTCTTTTTTAGTTCCCCTTGCCATGACATCCATGAATGCGTTGTTCTGTAGCAGATACTTCCTAGTGTATCTCTTAGGTCCTAAAGTAGTTTCTCCATATTTCAAGATTTCCCCTGTACTTTTGTTTTTCAACGCATACCCTTCTGCCGCTTTGGTCGTTTTAAGTGAATTAGCATGAACCGCCTTCCCGATTGCTTTGACTGCGGGGGCTGACACGACAGGAATTGCTGCGGATACCATGTCTACCGCTGCACCCACATAGTTCCCTTCAGCTAAATCCATTGCCGTCATTTGAACATCATGTTGAAAATCTGGGGCAGATGCAACTGTAGCAAAATAGTTCCCAATCACGACTAGCGCCATGAGTGTTCCTTCACCCAAGAAAGGCAATAGGAACCAAATATGGCCGGTAGGGTCAAATCGGTTTACAGGGTCCCCTCCAGTATACGTATACCGATTTAAAGTCTGGGGGTTAGTTAGGTCTTGATATAGAATATCCTTCGTCAAAAACCTACCAATTCCTGCATTATAGTACCTAGCATTCAGGAAATACAATCCAGTTTCCTTATCATACCTATATCCCGCATAGGTGTAAGCATGATTAAAATCATCCGTGCTCATGTCTTTAGAGACGCCTGCTCCATCCTTAACACTGATCACATTCCCATACGGATCGTAAGCATATTGTCTGTACACAGCTCCATTGGAATCCGTTACTGCCACAACATCCCCATGAGCATTGTAGTGGTAA
>JADQBO010000352.1 GCA_016278585.1 Desulfosporosinus sp. | reverse complement strand
AGGGATGTTTCCCGCCGGCCATGCGGCAAGGACGCCGCTTTGGCCGGGAACCCCGCCCGCTTGCATAACGGATTAAAGCCCTAGTTTGGCACGACGAACGCAGGACTGAACAAGTGTGCTCGGGACCCTCTCTCCCCAAAGACCCCAAACCAAACGCCTAAGCTTCACGCTCATCAAGCGGCGACTTTTTCCCGCCCTCATAACTCACATGAACCCCTGTCCGAATCACCTGCAGCCCCTCCAAATCAAGGGGCAAATTCTCAAGCTTTCTAAGACTCTCCAAAACTTCCTCCGGCCGAACGCTCCCGGAATTCCCCATCTCAACCTCTAGGTCAAAGATAATCTCATCCCCTTGAATCTTAGCTTCCAAACGCTTAATCCACGGTCGAATATCCTTATCCGTCGGTCCCTTTTTCGTATACCGGGAATAGGTCACATGTTCCCGACCCAGCCAATCCTCAACCCCTTCATGCAAACGTTCTGCCTGAATCGGCAGAGCCATCGGCACACGCATCCGATAACTGGCGGCATTAAGAACGGCCATCAAGGATTTGGCGCCCTGATCGAGAGCACGCCCTTGCAAGAGACGTATCCCAGGAGGTAATTGCTCCTGAACACGCGCTAGAACTTCTCCCAAATCAATCTCTCGCTGGAGATCCACATCCACGTATTCCCGCTCTCCCTCCGTCCCTACCGCTAAGGCGAAACCAAAGGAAATCTTAGGACGAGGGTTAAAGCCCTCTGAATACGACATACTGATTCCAGCCCGTCGGATCGCACGTTCAAATACCCGTGTCAGGTCAAGGTGTGCGATATACCTTGCATCTTCAATTTTTGTGTAGGCGATTCTTAGCCGCATGGCACTCACCCTTTCAACTCAATCTGAACCCCTCTGCCCGGGCAAACTCCGCACCCGGTACAATCCTCATATCGACAGTCGATGGTCTTTGCTTCCTGGAGCGCCCGATGGTGTTCTTCCACTAAAAACTGTTTGGTTACGCCGCTTCCAATATGCTCCCAAGGGAGAATGTCATCATAATCTAAGGCTCGATTGGCGTAAAAATGAGGGTCGATTCCTAATTCTTTAAAGCCTTCCATCCACACCTCGTAGCGGAATTGTTCACCCCAACCATCAAACCGACATCCATGTTTGACCGCCCACTCTAGGAGTGGGGCTAATCTCCGGTCCCCTTTGGCAAAGACTGCTTCTAAATAACTTGTTTTCACATCATGGTAATTATATTTTAAGCGACGATCTCTTAATTTCTCTCTTAAGTATCTCTGCTTTAGTTCCACCGAAGCCCCTGATTCTTGTGGTTCCCATTGAAAGGGAGTGTGGCTTTTAGGAACAAAGATACTTGTCGAGATCGTTACTGTGATATTTCGTCGTCCCAGCTTAGTCCCCAGATTGGCGACCTTTTTGGCTAGATCTACAATCCCGTCGATGTCTTCCTGCGTTTCTGTGGGTAATCCTACCATAAAGTACAGCTTAATAGTGGACCAGCCCTTCTTAAAGGCTGCCTCAGCCGCATCTAAGAGATTTTTCTCCTGGACTCCTTTGTTAATCACATCACGCAAGCGCTGTGATCCGGCTTCCGGAGCGAAGGTTAAGCCAGATTTACGTGCCTTCTGGACGGTTTCTGCTAAATCCACATCAAAGGAATCAACTCGCAGTGAGGGAAGGGAAACTCCAACACCCTCTTCTCCATGCTTTTCTAGAATATTGTGGATCACGGGTTGGATACAGGAGTAATCCCCACTAGATAGGGAGGTCAGAGCAATCTCATCATAGCCAGTCGCACGGACTAATTCCTCAGTTTGCCTAAGGAGGGTTTCCTGAGAACGCTCCCGCACAGGTCGATAAATGATACCCGCTTGGCAAAAACGACACCCCCGTGAGCAACCACGCATAACTTCCAACATCATTCGATCATGGACAATTTCTAAGTAGGGGACCACTGGATTGGTGGGATAAAACGCTTGATCTAAATCCGCCACGATGGCTTTTTCCACAAGGGTTGGTACCCCCGCATCCGCCTCAATCTTCTCAATTCGGCCGTCTGGTTTATAGGATACCTGGTAGAAATCCGGAACATAAACCCCTTGCACTTGGGCGACTTTCCTTAGAAAGTCTATGCGGGACACAGGCTTTTTCTTCTGCTCAGCCACCAGGTGTAGCACTTCAGGCAACTGTTCTTCACTCTCTCCAATCAGGAAAAAGTCAATAAATCCAACCAGAGGTTCCGGGTTATAGGCCACAGGGCCTCCGGCAATAATCCAAGGGTCGTCGGGTCCTCGTTCATCCGTTCGCATCGGAATGCCCGCCATATCCAACATGTTGAGGAGATTGGTAAAACTCATTTCATATTGAAGGGTGAAACCGATTAAATCAAAGGCTTTAAGGGGCTGAAACGATTCGAGAGCATAGAGGGGAATGTCCTTGTCTCGCATCTCCTTTTCCATATCCACCCAAGGAGCAAAAACCCGTTCACAGAGAAATTCCGGGTACGAATTAACAAGATGGTAAAGGATTCGGGTTCCAAGATGGGACATGCCCACTTCGTAGACATCTGGAAAAGCAAAGACCATCTGAACCTCGGTTTTATCCCAATCTTTCTTGATCGCGTTCCATTCTGATCCGATATATCGGCTAGGTTTCAAGACTTTCGGTAAAAAGCCTTCGACCTGCCGGCGTATCTGCGCCGCAGTAATATTACTCATGCTGTCAACGAGGCCTCCCTTGTATCTATATTGTGAACTTACATTATATCATATATAGCATAAATACCCAATATTTACAGGGATTATCCTCAAACTATCTGGTTTTTTCAAAGTTTCCCGACGGGAAAACGAATTCCCTCTCGTAACATTCCTTCGACTATATCCGTCTCGGTAAGAATCTTTTCCATTCCCATTTGGTCGTTGGTGAGAGTGACCATGGCGTAGCGATCCGGCGTGAATTCCTCCACAATTCGTACCAGAGGAGTATTGCGCTGAACCGTTAGCCAAAGACTACGCATCATTCCTCGTTTCATCAGCTCCTCTTTCTTACGCGTTAGTTGCCTGAGAAACGTAATATGGGCCGAAGCGATTTCTTTACCCCCTGCAAACCAGAAAAAACCTCCTAAAATAAGAAAGAACAGCGGACCTTCCGTAAACTTTCCACTAACCCCTAAAATTATTCCATAAAAAGCAAAAAGAATGCCTAACCACCTTCCCGCTCCGGCTAAAAACTTTGTGGTCCGAACGAATCCAAAGCCTTCTGCGCACAGGGCCCGG
>JADQBO010000089.1 GCA_016278585.1 Desulfosporosinus sp. | reverse complement strand
AAACGTACGAAATTGATAATCGTACGTTTTGTTTTTATTTTAAAGCTAGTATAGCTTTAAAATTAAGTTTAAAAAAAGATCGTAATCCTTTAGGGTTTTGTACCCGTGGATTACGATCTTTTACTTTTTGTTAAGGTTAGTTATGTGTTGCAAGATTGTATTACAAAATTTGAAATTATTTCAGCTTTATCTTTTAACAAATGGATCCAGCTATCGAGTTTATCTGGGGTTAATCGAGATTTTGGCGCCGTAATGGATATACACGACCATACATTTCCATTTTTATCCTTTATAGGTACTGCTATTCCAAAGGAATCTAAAAATCTTTCCTCTTCACCTATGGCATAACCTTGTCTGCGAATTGATTGATATTCTTCTAAAATAGCATCATGATTAACTATGGTATTTTGTGTTAGCTTTATGAAGGTCATTGAATTTAGTAGCTCTGTTACCCTATCAAAATTATGATATGCTGCTAATACTTTTCCGATAGCACTAGCATTCATGGGGAATTTCGTACCAACATTCTCAACATGACGAACTGGCAGTGGAGAATCTATTTTATAAGCAAGAATAGCCGTGTCCCCTTCCCGAATGCCTATTGAAACGGTTTCCTGAGTAATTTCTGCTACTTGAATGAGAATGGGCTTTGCTATTTCCCAGATACCTACTTGGTTACTATAAATATTACCAAGTCTATACACAGCAGGTCCAATAGAGTATTTTTTACTTCCAGGTTCTTGAAGGATGAAACCTTGTTTTGTCATAACACTTAATATTTTGTGGGCGCCACTTTTTACAGTGTTCATTTCATTAGCAATTTCGGTCAGAGTCATTTCAAACGGTTCATCACCTAATCTGTTTAATATCCATAGAACTTTTTCTACGCTATTCATACTAACTAATTGCCTCCTAAAAAACAAATAGACTTTCGGCATTCACCGAGCCTGTTGGGACAATGGTTCCTTGAAACCAACTTCGTGGCATTCCTCCTGTATCACTATTATAACGAAAAGCAAGCTTAATGTTAAAAAAATACGAGCTAATTACTATAAGTCTGTTACAAAAAGTTTAATAGGAACATCCGTTCTCCTAACAAAATAATTACACCTCTTATCCCATTGCACTGTAAGATACAGGTAACTGTAATAGCACCACAGGAAGAGGTGAAATTTGCATATTCAACTGGATTACCCCTTTTATTATAGCACACTTGGATCAGTCGCGGCCCAAAAACATCAGACAGCAACGTACTCTACAAGCCTTAAACGTTGAAAGAAATTGGATGTTGTTTGATTTTTGGTATGATCCACTACGCCCAGGATACCTTGTTCCCAAGGAGTACATCCGTTTGGTTTTTGTTTTTTTTGTAACAATACTTTTAATAACTTACTTATTGACAGTTAAAGTACCATTTGTTACAATCAAAACACAAATATTCTCTAATAGAGAAACCTATTTCCTATTAGAGAACAAAATATTTAAAATGTAGCATCTTGGAAACTGTAGCTCAATAATGTGGTAAACCATCCATAGATGCCCCGGGTAAAATTGCACCCTATTTCAGGCTGTAGCTGCCAGAGACTTTTTGTTTATATCAGGACAATTACCAATTGATCCAGTGAAGTTCCAATTTAAATTTGAAAACAAAATTATTGAGAAATGAGAGGGGAATTATTATGAATCTAGCAAAGTTTCCACGGAGACGATATACCCAAGGAGAAACCCCATTAGAGTTCTTGCCGAATTTTAGTAAAGCACTCGGCGGACCTAATATCTATATTAAACGGGATGACCTATTGGGTCTCACATCAGGGGGTAATAAAACCAGAAAGTTGGAGTTTCTGGTAGCAGACGCTTTAGCCCAAGGTGCGGATACGTTAATTACCTGTGGCGCAGTTCAGTCCAATCATTGTCGACTAACGTTGGCAGCTGCCGTGAAGGAAGGGTTAAAGTGTAGGTTGGTGTTGGAAGAGAGAGTCAAGGATAGCTATAATCCAGATGCAAGTGGTAATAACTTTCTTTTCAGATTACTGGGAGTTGAAACAACCAAAGTAGTTCCCCTGGGTTCCAATTTTATGGAAATTATGCAAGGAATTCAGGCTGAGTTAGCTGCTGAGGGAAGAAAAGGCTATATTATTCCTGGTGGTGGGTCTAATGTGATCGGCTCGACCGGATATGTTGCTTGTGCACAAGAAATATTGCAACAAACCTTTAACATGGGATTAAACCTTGATTACATCGTAAGTACAAGCGGAAGTGGTGGAACCCATAGTGGATTATTAGTAGGATTATATGGTAGTAACAGTAACATTCCTATTATTGGGGTGAGTGTTAGGGCTGCGAAAGAAGCCCAAGAAAACATGATCTTTGATCTTGCCCAGAGGACTGCGACTCATGTAGGGTTCAATGGTGAAATTCCTCGGGAAGCAGTTAACGTACTCGATGATTATGTGGGTGCTGGTTACTCCATACCGACATCCGAAATGGTTGAGGCGGTGCAACTCCTAGCAAGAACCGAAGGGATATTACTTGATCCTGTATACACCGGTAAAACTATGTCTGGACTCATCGGGTTGATTAGAAAAGGCCATTTTAAAAAGGATGATAATGTGCTGTTTATCCATACTGGTGGATCCCCAGCTTTGTATGCCTGCCAACCAACTATTCTAGCAGAATAATATTAGCCAAATTTATTTTAGTCTAATCAACCCCTAGGGTTTGATTAGACTAAGTCCTAAGTTGGTATAAACTACGCGGAATACTGAAAGGCGGCGATCTATGGATATATTGCAGTTCTTATAATTCGACACGGCCAATTTTGAATTTAGATTTAGTAGTCTGATCAAGAAATTTGTGATGAATTATTATTTAAAAAAAGATGATTAGGAGGGGAAAACATGTCCACACCAGAAAAAAATGAAAATTTCGAGTTTGATACAAGCAAAAAACTTGACATGTATGGTGGGATTTTAGGTGGTTTAATTCCATTATTTGTTTTGATTGGCATCTTAGTATGGCTTTCTGTTGCAGAACGTGGTGGAACGCAAGCTTTCTGGGCTGGTGGTTGGTTAGCCATTGTCGCAGGGTTAATGCTAGCGAAGAATAAGTTCGAATATAGTCAATCAGTACTCCGAGGATTAGGCGATAAAAATGGAATCGTTATTATAACTGCATGGTTGTTTGCAGGAGTTTTTGGTAAATTAATGGTAGCTGGTGGTTTAGTAGAAGGATTGCTATGGTTCGGGACGAAAGCTGGAGCGACTGGATCAGTTTTTA
>JADQBO010000271.1 GCA_016278585.1 Desulfosporosinus sp. | reverse complement strand
TTTGTGTGTGTGTGTGTGTGTGTGTGTGTGTGTGTGTGTGTGTGGAGAGGGGGGACAGCCAGGTTTTCTTTGGTCCAAAAAAGTATATCTTCCCCCTGTGGAAATTTTATGGGTGTTTATAGTTTATGCATTCCTAAAAAGACCTTTTCCGGGGTAATCGGCAAATGGTTCTCTCGAACTCCGACTGCATTATAAATTGCATGAGAAATAGCCGGCGGCGGGGTGTTCGCCACTACTTCTCCGATGGATTTTGCACCAAATGGCCCCGTAGGTTCAAAACTTTCTTCAAACGCTATGCGAACCTTCCCCACATCCTGGCGAGTGGGAATTTTATATTGCATAAAAGTGTTAGTGGCCATCTTTCCTATCTCATCATATCTAACCTGTTCAAAGAGGGCCATTCCGATTCCTTGAGCAATTCCACCTTCTGCTTGAATCCGAGCGAGATTAGGATTAATTACGGTCCCACAATCTATAACGGCTACATAGTCAATCAAATCTACCTTTCCAGTTTCACGATCGACTTCTACCTCCGCAAAACCTGCTACATACGGCGGGGGGGAAACATCACTTCCGTGAGTCGCATAGCCTACTAGCTGAAGTTTTCCAGCGCCTAGCACGGTCTGTTCAGCTAATTTTAAGAGACTAATTTCTTGATCCCCACTGTACGTTCGAACCGTTGAGCCATCAAATTGAACGTTTTCTACAGAAACCCCTAATAATTTCGCTCCCTGCTCCAAAATCTTCTGCTTTAAGTCTTCCGCGGCTTTGACAACTGCGGTCCCCGCCACATAGGTTGTACTGGAAGCATAGGACCCTGGGTCGTAAGGAGAGGTATCCGTATCTCCAGCGTTAACAATAATCTTCTCCATTGAAATTTCTAAAATCTCTGCCGCCATCTGGCTAAGAATTGTATCGCACCCCGTTCCCATATCTGTTGCCCCAGTAAGAAGGCTAAAGTTACCGTCATCGTTTAAACGAATTTCAGCTGAGGCAGTTCCGATCGTCGCAATCCCTGAGCCCTGCATCGTAATCGCCATTCCTACCGCTCTCACTTTACTGTGACCAATTTCTTGCCGGGGGAATTTATGCTCCCAGCCAATTAGCTCTTTGCCCTTAACAATACACTTATCTAAAGACGAGCTACCCAGCATAACTCCCTGACCCGTAAGGAAGGTTTCTCCGACTTTGCTGATGTTCTTAAGACGAATTTCTGTCGGATCCATCTCTAATCGTTCCGCTAACTTATTTACAGTTGATTCCAGAGCGAAGGTTCCCTGAGTTGCTCCATATCCCCTAAAAGCCCCTGCTGGCATTTTGTTCGTATACACGGCCTTTCCGTCAAAGCGTACTGCTCTAGTTTTGTTATAAAGGGGAAGAGTGTAATGGCCAACGCATCCTAATACAGTCGGAGCATGCTCTCCATACGCTCCAGTATCCGATAAAACCTGCATATCAATCGCTCTTATAATGCCATCTTGGTTCGCACCTAATTTAACCTTTAATCTCATAGCATGACGACTTGTCGTACAGCTAAAGGTTTCTTTTCGGTCATAAATAATCAGTGCTGGTTTTCCCGTTTTCAGGGTTACAATACCCACAAAGATATCAACAGCTCCAGTCTGCTTTCCACCAAACCCGCCCCCGATTCTCGGCTTAATCACCCTGATCTTACTCGCCGGAATTTGTAGAGCTCTGGCTAACTGTCTTTTAATATGAAAAGGTACTTGTGTGGAACTGACCACGATCAGCCTTCCTGCATGATCCAGATAGCTAAAAGCCCGATACGTTTCCATCATGGTATGAGCTTGAGCTTGCGGATAATAGACATCCTCTACCACCACGGTGCAACGTTTGAATTCTTCATCCACATCACCAACTTCTTCGTGAGATGACGATGTGATGTTTTTTTCCTTTTGCAGACCAATATCAAAGTTACAGCTCAAGTCCTCTTCAGTATGAACCACTGAAGAATGTCCTATAGCCTGTTCAAAATCTAAAACGGGCTCCATCACCTCATACTCAACCTTGATCTTTTGCATGGCTAAGAGGGCCGTTTTTTCATCCACTGCTGCTATGATGACAACCTCATCCCCCACATAGCGAACGACTTTATCGAGGATTAGACGATCATAGGGCGAAGGTTCCGGATAAGATTGACCAGCTAAAGTAAATCGTACGTTCGGAACATCCTTATAGGTAAGGATACATTCGACTCCCTCTAAACTCTCTGCCTTTGATACGTCAATCGACGTAATCTTGGCATATGCATGTGGACTTCTCAATATTTTTATCACTAAGGCATTCTGTATTGCTAAATCCTCAGTATATACGGGTTTACCTGTGGCAATGGCCATTCCATCAATTTTACGAATGCTTTGACCGACACTTTTCATCCTAAGCCACCTCCAGAAAGGTCTTTATTGCCCTCAGCTGTCCCATATAGCCTGTACACCGGCATAAATTGCCTTTTAAATAGTGAATAATTTCTTCTTCTGTAGGATTTGCTAGTTCATTTTTCATGGCTAATACACTCATGATAAAACCTGGGCTACAAAAACCGCATTGTTCAGCCCCTTCTGCACTGAGTATTCGTGCAAATTCCTCTGCTTCCTTAGGTAGTCCTTCAATGGTTGTAATTTTCTTACCCTTTGCCCTTATAGAAAGTATTGAACAAGAAAGCATCGACTTACCATCAATCCAGATAGTACAAAGCCCGCAGCAACTTGTATCACAAGCCTTCTTAACACTTAAGAGTCCATGGGACCTTAGGGTATCCGCAAGAAATTCCTCGTTACGGACATCCCATTTTACTACTTTATCATTAATCGTTAGTTCGATTTGCATGTCAACACCTCCATTATGCCCCGATTGACAAGGGCTTGGCAAAGGGCTTTCCGATACACGGCCGTTCCCCTCGTATTCGTTCCAAAGGATAATTCTTCCGATGCCCTCTGTGCAGCTTCTTCAATCGTTTCCAGGCTTGGACCCTCCTTAGATAACATTCCAGAAGCATTCAGAGCAATAGCAGCTTTACCTGGTCTAGCGCCCACTGCAATCGTCCAATGATTCTCCAGCATAGAAATTGCCACATTTAAAACGGAATAATCACTGGCAGAATTTTTAAGACTCAGATAGGCTGCTTTGCGTAGAGTTTTCTTTATCCATAATCTAATTAGAATATCCTTTTCCTTTGGCCTAGCCAGGAAGTCCTCCAAGGGCATTCTACCAGCTTTGAACAACTCAACCTCCGTGTTCAAAGACAACAATGCCGTGATTAGATCGG
>JADQBO010000190.1 GCA_016278585.1 Desulfosporosinus sp. | reverse complement strand
CCAAGGCAAAAGGGGTAGAGCTAGAATTACCTATTGACGTAGTAGTCGCTCTTGCCTTCCAGGCAGATGCTTCTCATCGTACGGTGGAAGTGTCTGGAATTCGAGAGGATGAAATGGTCTTAGATATAGGATCGGACAGTGCCAAGAGATTTGAAACCCGTGTTTCAACAGCCCGTACAGTGATCTGGAACGGTCCGATGGGTGTTTTTGAAATGGAAGCCTTTGCTAAAGGAACTGAGCGGGTCGCCCAGGCGGTTGCCGCTTGTAGTGGGATCACGATTGTTGGTGGAGGGGACTCAGTGGCAGCGGTGGAAAAAATGAAAGTGGCCGATCGCATGACTCATATTTCTACAGGAGGCGGGGCTTCACTTGAATTTCTGGAAGGGAAAGTGCTCCCAGGTGTTTCAGCATTAAGTGAGGCTTGAGGCTTGAGGCACGAACCACGAACCACGACCGAAAATAGAGATCGAACATCGCGCATCGCATCTGTAAGGAGGGATAAAATTGGCTAATCGACGACCGGTTATTGCCGGAAACTGGAAGATGTTTAAAACGGTTAGTGAAGCAGAAGATTATGCAGTAAAGTTCTTGGATGAGGTTAAAGATGTTACTGACCTCGATATTGTCCTTTGTGCTCCGTTTACAGCCCTTTATGCTCTTAAAAATGAACTGGAAGAAAGCATTGTCCATTTGGGCGCTCAAACTATGGCTTGGGCTGACCAAGGGGCTTATACTGGCGAAATCTCGGCTCAGATGCTGCTCGATGTCGCTTGTACATATGTCATAATAGGTCATTCGGAACGGCGAGAGTTGTTCGGGGAAACGGATGAGGAAATTGCTAAGAAGGTACAGAAAGCATTGGCTGTGGGATTAACCCCCATTCTTTGTTGCGGGGAGAATTTAAAGCTTCGCGAAGAAGGGAAAGCAGTAGAAAGGGTCCAAACACAAGTGACTCGTGCTCTTTCCGGTTTATCCGCAGAGGATTTGAGCCGGATTATCGTTGCTTATGAACCTATTTGGGCCATTGGTACTGGAAAAACTGCATCCAGCCAAGACGCCCAAGAAATGTGTGCCTCTATTCGTGCCACTCTGACTGAACGTATGGGACTAGCCGCAGAGAAAGTGCCCATTCTCTATGGAGGAAGCGTCAAGGCAGAAAATATTGCAGAGCTGATGACGGAACCGGATGTTGACGGGCACTAGTTGGCGGGGCCAGTCTTGATCCCCTTAGTTTTGCCAAGCTTATTAAAAACGCGGGTCCCCTGGTGGCACGCGTGGAAGGAATATAGTAATGGAGGTTTCCAAACCACTTTTTCTCATGATTTTAGATGGGTGGGGCTGTCGAGACGCAACTGAAGGAAATGCGATTGCCCTAGCAAAACTGCCAAACTTTAAACATATAGAAAGCACTTATCCCTATACGACCCTTCATTCATCTGGAGAGGCCGTAGGACTGCCGTGTGGTCAAATGGGAAATTCTGAAGTGGGGCATCTGAACATGGGAGCAGGGCGAGTGGTATATCAAGAGTTAACTCGTATCTCTAAGGCAATTCAAGATAACTCGTTTTTTTCTAATTCCGTCCTACTCGAAGCCATGGAGCAGGCCAGACTTCATAACAAGGGATTCCATCTTATGGGCTTACTCTCTGATGGGGGGGTTCATGCTCATATTAATCACTTATTCGCCCTTCTAGAGATGGCCAAAAAGCAGGGATTAGAAAAGGTATATATTCACGTTATTCTTGATGGTCGCGACGTCTTACCTCAGAGTGCCAAAGATTATATCGTCCAACTCGAAGAAAAGATTAATGAACTGGGAGTCGGAAAAATTGCCACAGTAAGTGGTCGGTACTACATCATGGATCGAGATAAACGTTGGGATCGCTTAGAAAAGGGTTATCGGGCAATAGTTTATGGCGAAGGAAAGCATGCAGCAGGTGCCTTATCTGCGGTGGAGATTTCCTATGATACACGTGTGACGGATGAATTTGTATTGCCGACAGTCATTGATGATCAAGCAGGAAACCCGGTGGGACGAGTTCAAGAAGGGGATAGTATTCTTTTTTATAATTTCCGTTCAGATCGCGCACGGGAAATCACACATGCTTTCGTAGACGAAGAATTCTCCGGATTTGACCGATCGAATCGCCCGAATGTCCACTTTGTTTGCATGACTCAGTATGAAGAGGGGATTCCTGCACCTGTGGCGTTTCCTCAACAAAACTTAGATAACACCTTGGGAGAAGTTCTTTCAGATCATGGACTAAGGCAGTTAAGGATTGCAGAGACGGAAAAATATGCTCATGTAACCTTCTTCTTCAATGGAGGGCTCGAGGGACCGTATCCTGATGAAGAACGAATCCTTATTCCTTCACCGAAAGTCGCTACCTATAACTTACAGCCCGAGATGAGCGCGAAGGAAATAACCCAAACGGTCCTAGAGCAGCTTCGAGAATCGACCTATGATGTATTCATTCTTAACTTTGCCAACCCAGATATGGTAGGACATACGGGTGTATTTGAGGCAACAGTCAAAGCGGTAGAGACGGTGGACCAATGTTTGGGCCTAATTTATGAGGAGCTAAAGAAAATGAATGCTACCCTCCTCGTGACCGCGGATCATGGGAATGCCGAAGAAAAAGTGGATCCCAAGACATTGTTTCCGATAACGGCCCACTCCACTAACTGTGTGCCTTTTATTCTTGTCAATGATAAGTTTAAAGGACAAGGGTTACGGAACGATGGAGCACTGTGCGATGTGGCTCCTACTATTCTAAAATTACTTCAAATTCCCATACCAAAAGAAATGACCGGAAAATCTTTGCTGGAGTTATAGTCTAATCAAAAGTCTATTAAAGACTTTATTTGTCTATTCTAAAGGATTTAACTAAGTAAAAACTCCATAGCGGGTTTAAATAAAAAAGGGGGACATTGATCAATGAGCTTTATTACAGATGTTTATGCACGCGAGATTTTAGATTCTCGGGGGAACCCAACAGTAGAAGTCGATGTCGTTCTTACAGATGGGGTTATAGGTCGTGCATCTGTTCCTTCAGGCGCTTCCACGGGGGCCTTTGAAGCAGTTGAACTCAGGGATGAAGATGAGACCCGTTACATGGGTAAAGGGGTATTAAAGGCCATCGAGAATGTTAATCTGTCCATTAGCCCTGAAGTAGAGGGACTGAATCCCTTTGACCAACCGGGCTTAGATCAAATTCTAATCGAACTTGATGGAACTGAAAACAAGGGTAAACTGGGGGCCAATGCTATTCTCGGAGTATCCTTGGCAA
>JADQBO010000490.1 GCA_016278585.1 Desulfosporosinus sp. | reverse complement strand
TTGAATTACGTTGTTTTCAACTGTATACATTAATCGTTCAATCATGTTTTCCAGTTCACGAACATTTCCTGGCCAGTTATATTGAATTAAGCAATTTAAGGCTTCTTCAGAGAATATTTTAGGCAATATTTTTTTTGTTTGTGAGAATTTATGTAGAAAACTAATAGCAAGTGGAGAAATATCCTCTCTTCGTTTTTTAAGTGAGTCAATAAAAACATTAATAACATTTAAACGATAGTATAGATCGGCTCGAAACTTGCCCTCTTTAACAAGCTGCTGGAGATCGCGGTTAGTAGCAGCCATTACTCGGGCTTCCAATTTTATGGTTCGTGTACCTCCAATTCGCTCAAATTCTCTTTCTTGCAGAACCCGCAGAAGTTTAGCCTGAAGAGCCAAAGACATATCTCCAGCTTCATCTAGGAGTATGGTTCCACCTTTAGCTATTTCAAACTTACCACGTTTGCCGCCTTTTTTAGCCCCAGTAAAAGCACCTTCCTCATAACCAAACAGTTCAGATTCCAGTAGGTTTTCGGGTAAAGCTGTACAGTTAATACCAATAAAAGGATTGTTGCGGCGTTTGCTAAGAAAATGGGTCAATTGGGCAAACACCTCCTTGCCAACGCCGCTTTCGCCCAGAATTAATACATTAGCATCATTGCGACTGGCTTGAGCGGCTATATTTCGTAGTTCCTTAGTACTTTTGCTCTCCCCGATCAAGAATTGCTCACTGTCTTTATAGACCTTATTAAATTCTAAGCGCTCTTTATATATTTCAAATTCTCCACGAGATCGTTCCAATAGATAGGGTAAGCACATATCGATTTCTGCTAAGCCTTGGAAGACTGCCACTGCTTTTTCCTGGCAAGTATTATAACCGCATGAGCCACAGTTAAGTTCATCTTCGGGTTTAGTTTTTTTCGTAAAATGCAGAATCTCCTTAATCTCAATCGAAGTCGGCTCGGGAAGCGGATTATAGCGGTTAGTAAAGTGGCGATTCAAGTTAAATGGAGGATATATGCCCAAATCGTCTTTCTCCTTGCTTTGGGCATATTTAAAGATTAAGTGTTTCCGGCTGAATAAGTCCAGAGGACTGTCCATTTCTGGACCATCGATACATCCTTTGCACAAAAGTATATCGATAAAACGAAATTTCACGTTTCCGCCTTGAAGTTCGCTAGTCAGGTTCTGTAAAAATAGTACAGATTCCTCTTTTCCGTCGACAACGGCTATTTCTTCTTCTCGAAAGAAAATTCCTTTTGGATCAAAGTTCCGAGCTAGGCCTCCACTTATTGGAAAAAGAGAGGGCAATGAACGTATGCCTTCTGGAAGAGTTTCATAACGCCGATCCAGCTCGTTATGTAATCCCCGAGAATTAAACATCTTTTTAAGTTCTTTAAATGTAAGTACTGCATCCAAAGTACCGGTGCCGAATTCGACCATCTCTTGTTTCTTAGCTATACAAGGTCCTATAAAAACAACCTTTGCCCCGGGGTATTTCCATAGCGCATATTTTGCTGCCGCTAAAGCAGCAGAATCAACGGGTACTAGATAAGGTAAAAGAGATGGGAATTGGCGCTCAATCATTCCAACAATTGCAGGACAGAATGAACTAATGGCCATTTCTGGACTAGTATTCAAAAATTCCTGATAAGCAGGTATCGTTAATTCGATACCGTGAGTTACCTCTACAACATCGGTAAAACCTATCTGTTTGAGCGAGTCGAAAAACTCTTTAGGTTCTAGATAGTAAAAGCTAGCAGGAAAAGAAGGCGCAAGTAAAGCGACAACTTTTTCTTGACCTAATAGTTTCTCTGTTTCTTCGATGTAATTAACACTTCGTTTGGCATTTTGGGAACAGACTCTGATACAATTACCACAGCTGATACAACGTTCTTCAACGACTTTTGATTGTGCCAAGGCAACCTTAATAGCTTTTGCCGGACAATTCCTCACGCAGGAATAACAAGCTTTACATTTATCGTCGATGGTTATAACGACTGACATTTTAGCATTCCTCCCAAGGGCGTCCAATAATTAAGAAATGTCTAAATTTTGTACACTTTCCCTTAGCATAAAGGCAATAATCCGTATTTGTCAATAAAATCTGTTGGCTATTTCATAATTTTCTGGCGAATGCTGCCTCATACACTTGAAGAACATAGATCGGGGCGTGTACAATAGAGAAAAACCTTAAGAATTAATATAGGAAGCTTGAAAGCTGGTTGTTTAAATTATGGAGATACAAGCAAGGGCTATTTATTTTAATGGTATTGTTCAAGGGGTCGGCTTCCGACCTTTTGTTTTTAAGCTTGCGGAAGAGCTAGGGATTAACGGGTGGGTTAATAACTCGAGCCATGGTGTAAAAATCCATGCCGAAGGAAACAGTCTTGATTTGTTTTATCAACGTTTGCTTGAGGAAACCCCTTCATTAGCGAAAATTATGACTGCACAATCAGTTATTACTGAACTAAAGAATTATGGCACATTTGAAATTATTGAGAGTGACACGGAGGACGAGGCAGATGTTTTGATTTCGCCGGATGTTGCAACGTGCCGCGATTGTCTTAATGATATGACTAATCCTGAGAGCCGGTATTACCAATTTCCTTTTACAAACTGTACGAATTGTGGTCCACGCTATACAATCATCCGTGACGTGCCTTATGATCGAGCCCTAACGACTACGTCCGAATTTCAGATGTGCGACTCGTGTACTGTAGACTATAAAAATCCAAGGGATCGACGCTTTCATGCTCAACCGGTTGCCTGTGAGTATTGTGGTCCTAAACTTCAGCTTAGTGATACACTTGGTAACCCGCTCCCAGGTATAGGGATAGACCAGCTTGCTCAAGGTGCAATTATTGCGGTGAAAGGGCTAGGGGGATTCCATCTTGTTTGTGATGCTCATAACCCAGGAGCTGTTCGACGCTTACGAGAACGAAAAGAACGAGGATCAAAGCCTTTTGCGGTAATGGCCAGGTCTGTAGCCAAAGCGTATAACGAGGTGGATATTTCTAGTAGGGAAGAGGTATTGTTACAGAGTTCTGCTGCGCCCATTGTAGTCCTAGAAAGGAAACTTGATTTAAAAAATTCTTTGCCAGAGGACATTGCTCCGGGTATACATACATTAGGAATCATACTTCCTTATACTCCAATACATTATCGTTTGTTTGAAGGGCCCTATGATTTTTTAGTCATGACGAGCGCTAACCTGAGTGGGCGCCCGCTTATTTATTCTAACGAGGAGGCCTTGGAAACTTTACAAGGAGTTGCCGATTATTTTCTTATGC
>JADQBO010000232.1 GCA_016278585.1 Desulfosporosinus sp. | reverse complement strand
CTCCCCAATCGTCCCTATCCTGTGTTTGTGTATCTCAATGCTGTAGCATGGTATCTCTCTAGTGGGGAAAGTATGCGATCCACTGCCCAAAAAGTTATTCGCTTTTTTGGGCTATCCACCTTCAGCCACTCCACCCTTTGTCGGTTTTTACCAAGGCTTTACCCTCTCTTGCCCTACCTAATTAAGTATGGGGCCCAGATCATCAAGGATTGGGGCGCTACCACTTCTCGGGTTGTTCCTCGAAAGAATTGGGATAAGCAACAGTGTGCATTGACCGAACAATTAAATAAACTTCTTGGGGCTGCACTGAGGGCTCCGCCAGAATTCGGCAGTTGGTTAGCGTATCACTACTGGACAGATACCAATCGCTTTCTTGTATAGGCGATCGCCTTAATTTTTTTGTAAAATAGAGCGTTGCACCAAGTTACTTGCTAATTTAAAGCTAAGGAGGTGCAACAATGGATATAGAGCGTAGTAAACTTGAAGAAATCTCCGTAAAAGCTATCCAAGGAAACCATGTTCTCGCAATTTCGGTGGGCCATCGGGAACTAGAACGCTGTGAGAAGGCAATACGCGAGTATGGACTCATCCACCCGTTGGTGGTACGCCGTTGTGATGATGGGCATTACCACGTCATAGCGGGTGAATGCGAACGAATGGTCCTGACCAAGATGCGGCAAAACAAAGTCCGGGCGGTGGTGATGGAACGCTTAGAGGCACCAGAAGCAACCAGCCTAGCTTTGCTATTGTCGTCTCTTAAGCAAAGCCCGAATGCTCTGAGTGAAGGACTCTTACTTAAAGAACTTTGCTTAAAGCATCGAAAGACCCAGACTGAAGTTGCCTTTATGCTTGGGCGTTCAGTCAGTTGGGTTAACAAACGCCTAGCTTTGACGGATCGACTCGTGACCAGTGTGGTAGAGTTAGTTCAGGCGGGGCAGATGTGCTCCCATACTGCCCAGGAAATTGCACGTATGCCTGGTGATGTACAGCAAACCTTTGCTAGCAAAGTGATCACAGAACATTTGCCTAAATCCGCCGTTGAACGACTCGTTACAACCTACAACAACCCTCAAACTCCCCATGAAGTAAAAAGGGCCGTCTTGGAAAACCCTCAGGACACTCTCGGGTGGCTAGCGACCGCCGAGAAATCTAGGCGCTCAAAAGCCCAAGACAGCTTGAACCCCAAGCTAATGACATTACAAAAACTACGCCATCTTTTAACCATGCTCTTTAGACTGACGGGCGAAGCGGAAGGTCTGTTAGTGACACTGACCTTAGAAGACAGACAGATCATCTTACCGATGCTTAGGCAGTGTGCACAGTCTCTTTTGAGATTTGCAGGATTCGCCAAAGCAAATTTTGATCCAATTTCCCCGGGGAAAACAGAGGAGGTTGGAGAGCATGGCCATTGAACTTGACCAGTACAAACGAATCCGGCGGCTGTATAACGAAGGCCATAGCCAGCGTCACATTGCCCGCATCCTTCGCTGCAGCCGTAAGATTGTGAGGAAATACTGCCAAGGCGAAATTTCTCATGACGCTAAGCGAGAAACTCCGCCAAAAGGTGGCCGATCCTTGGGTACCCCCCGGGAAGCCATAGAAAAGGAACTTCTCATCCTGCTCGATGAGAACAAAACATTGCCCCGGAAACAGCGACGAACATCGAAAACGATGTGGCAGGAACTAACGAAAAAAGGATTCACCGTAGGCGAATCCACCATTCGTCGCTATGCCCGTAATTTGATTCAAAAACATCCGGAAGCCTTCGTGCCCCTTTACTTTGAACCGGGTGAAGCTATGCAGGTAGACTGGGGAGACGCTAAGGCCTGGGTTGATGGAGTCAAAACAGATGTCTCGGTGTTCGTCACCATCTTGCCTTACAGCTATGGCCTTTATGCCTCGGTGTTTCCGGATAAGACCAATCCCTGCTTCTTCGCAGGTCATGTCAAGTCGTTTGAGTTTTTCGGTGGAGTGCCGAGACGTTGTATCTACGACAACTTACGCAGTGCTGTCGCCAAAAACTCCGGAACCACCGCCGTCAAACAGGAAGAGTTTAAGAAATTGGAGGCCCATTACAGCTTTGACAGCGACTTTTGTAACGCGTTTAGTGGTTGGGAAAAAGGGGGCGTAGAAAATGCTGTCGCCATTATTCGACGGATCGCGTTTACCCCCATGCCCTGTGTCAAGAGTTTCGCGGAGTTGCAACAACATGTCGATGCCTGCTGCCTGCAATACATTGAAACCCATAAAATTCGTTACCGATCGGCGAGTATTAAGAGCATGTTTACCGAGGAACTTAAGTGTCTGAACCCCTTACCCCTGACTCCCTTAGATACGGCAAAAAGTATTTCCGCGCTGGTGTGTCACGACCTCACCGTTTTATTGGAAGGAACCCGTTATTCCGTTCCTCTCAACTATGTAGGAGAAAGAGTGACGTTAAAAGTTTCGCCCTTTACCGTCTCCATATGGCATAAGGGCAAGGTTATTTGCACTCATACCAAGCCTCAAATCAAAGGAGATCATCAATACATGACGGATCATTACTTAGAACTCTTGAGTCGTAAACCCCGAGCCCTGATGAATGCCGCCCCCTTGAAAAAAGGCGTTATGCCCGAAGAACTTAAACGCTTTCTGAACGTGTGTCGGGCTAAAGACAAAGAAGAGCAACTCCTACAAATTATGCTGTTAGGGCGTACAGTCGAACCCGATGATCTTCTTTGGGCTGTCGACAAGGCAAACCTTAGCGGTTCACCGACCCATCAACTGGTTTGTTTTTACCTAGGCATCGCGACGGCTGAGTCCGAAGTATTACCTTGTATTACCGTCGAACACGCCGATTTGTTGGAGTACGATGGATTGATGGGTGGTGACAAAGAACATGAGTGAGCATAACCATACTAAATTAGTTGAACTTGCAAAACAACTCAAACTTCCAATGTTGGCAGGGTACAGCCAATACATCTCCAAAGAGGCCGATTTTACGGATAACTTGCTTCAGCTCTTAGAGATGGAGGTCCTAGAGAAGGAACGGCGAGGGATTCAGCGACGGACTAAGGTCGCTGGATTTCCTGTGATCCGCACCTTGGATACCTTTGAAGTGGATGTTAAACGCTTACCCAAACTAAAGATGGAGGACGTGTTTCAACTGGCAGAGTGCCGGTACATCCACGAAAAACGCAATGTTATTGCTATCGGTAACAGCGGAACGGGTAAGACCTTTATGGCGATCGCACTGGGTCTTGAAGCGATCCGCCGTGGTTATACCGTTCGTTTCCGAAGAGCCTCGGATTTGGTTAACCAGATGAGC
>JADQBO010000370.1 GCA_016278585.1 Desulfosporosinus sp. | reverse complement strand
GCTCATGAAATTGTGTCGCTGGCTTAAAGTGTGTGCTTTATCCGATTTTCAGGCTTTCAGAAAGTGTTTAAAAAAAATTGTATTAGATGACCCTGAGTGCAAAAGTAATAAAGGTTTAAACTTCTTTGATGTAGCAATTGGAGCATTGAATCTGGCGAAGACTGAAGGTGAAACTACAGTTCCTATAAAAAGGAGGGATTGTCATTGGACTTGTTCTTGCAGGGATTATTATAAAAAGGATTCTAAAAAGACTCTGTATATGTTTGCACCAATTATAAAAAGTAGTTAGCACTGCATATAGTGTCAAATTTAATTGAAAAATTTATATTATGTGGACATCCTGGCTCCCGTATCCAGACCTCCTACCTTGTTTAAGGAAGGGAGGCTAAATACTGGAGAAAGTTGACATGCTGATTGGGTGTGTACATTTTTAAAAACAGCAAGATAACTCAGTTACCGTTAGGGGGATTTTTCGAGTTATGGCTCAATTCACAAGGTGAAAATAGGTACCCAGACCCTCCTACCTCCACGAGTATTAGGCAGGTGAGCTAACTTTCAAGTAATGTTTTCAGGTTCAATAATCTCATACCCAATAGATTTGTAGCCACTGAGTCGTCTCTTGTACATTCTCACTAACATGGGAACCGAATCATCAAAATAGTCATAAATACGAACTTCCTTTTTCCCATTGTACTGACGATGGAGTCGACCAGCGTATTGTTGAATCGTTCCTTTCCATGAAATAGGGAGTGCTAAAAACAAGGTGTCCAGCCTGGCATCATCAAAACCCTCACCAATATATCGTCCTGTTGCGAGGATAATACGTTCTTCTTCTTTACCGATATTTTTCAATTGTTCCTCAACGGAATTACGTTGCTTTTTACTCATTCCACCTTTAAGGATGACGATGTTTTTTACCTTATCTGTTAAAAGATCAGCAATGATTTGAAGATGCTCTGTCCTTTCCGTGAGCAACAGGGGAGAGCGGCTACTTTTTAGCGATTTAAGAATATCTTCGCAGATTAGGTCATTCCTGGCTTTATCAGCAATGAGTTTTTGATAGATTTCATAGAGAGCTGGTTGAGCATCTTCAAACGGATCCTGGAAGCCAGTTGAGCGAACGTTTACGACATGATTGAACGGACTATCAGCAGTTGCTTCCTTTCCGCTATATCTGTATCTGATCGGTCCACATTGCATGATAATGATTGGGTGGTGGCCATCTTTCCTAACTGGCGTTGCTGTTAGGCCTAAAACGTAATTTGCTTTCACCTTTTTCATCAATTGTTCAAAACTTAGAGCTGCAACGTGGTGACACTCGTCGACGATTACGTGTCCATATTCTGCGGCTACATCGTCAACAACACCTTTTCGGCATAAGCTTTGGATGACAGCAACATCTAGCTTGCCTGTAATATGTTTTTTGCTTCCACTGATTTGGCCAATCTCTATTGGGTCAATTCCTAGAAATACAGAAAGTTTTTCTCTCCATTGGTCCATCAACTGCTTCCGGTGGACGAGGATGAGAGTGTTTCTTTTTCTAACAGCAACGAGTTTTGCGGCCACAACAGTTTTACCAAATGCAGTTGCTGCACTGAGTATCCCTATGTCATGTTTTCGTAATTCTTTTACAGCATGTTTTTGTTGTGTTCTGAGCTTGCCTTTGAAGCCGACTCGTAAAGGTTTTCCTTTGAAACGTTCGTCAATTATTTTGATTTTGACGCCGAGGCTGTTAAACAAATTCTCTACATCTGGAAAACAACCTCGTGGTAACCCAATATGTTTCGGATATTCTTCTGAGCAAAATAGAATCCGGCTTAGATTGTAAGTTGATCTTCTCATGGCCTGAGCTTTGTAAAACTCAGGGTTTTGAAATGCAGCAAGTTGAATGAGTTGATTTTGCAACCCAGCCGATAATTCTTCTTTGTCAAAATAGATCAGATCCCCAAGGACGATAGAGACTTGTTCCGGTACCGGATAGTTTACTGTAGGTTGTTTTTGGGTACCAGAGGGTGGCAGTGTCCCTGGATCTTCGACATTATCTTCTTCAAGTGTGCTTACTTTTACACAAAGAACTGATTGGTTGCTGGCTGCTTGAGAAACAAGCTCTTCGATTTTTTCTGGAGTTAATTTCTCTATTGAAAAAAGATACACCCACTGATCACTGAATGGTTGAAAGTCTTCGTCGAGGAATACGCTATTTCCTTTTTCTCTTGGAGCTTTTTGCAGAGGTAAAGCAATCAGATTGCCAAATCCTCCTTTGGGTATTGTGTCTTGATTAGGAAATAGACGGTCATAGGATTTGAGCCCTATCTGGTGCCTTTTCTCCATCGTTTTTGTCAGGATAGCACTGCCAAGTTGTCTGGCAAGTGATGCTTGCACAGGTTCAGTGAAGAAAATCCAAACGTGTCCCCCGTTACCAGATCGGGATCGTTCCAGTGCTGTCGGAACTTTGAGAGTATGGCATGTTTCTAAAAATGCTGAAACGTCATCAACCCATTCTGTACCATCAAAATCAACAGCAAGAAACCAGCACAAGTCTCCTGGTAATAAAGAATATACGCCGATAGTCTGCTTTCCTGCCAGATGATCATAGATTACCTTGTCCGTCAGGGCTACGTACTGACGGTTCTGGCACTTGTTGCATTTTATGAGAGGTTTTTTACAATAAGCTGGATTCCATTCATTGCTACAAACCGGGGAATATCCAGAATTGTTGTTCTTTGATTCCCAGCGTTTCGGATAGACATCCTCTCTGCCACGAAACAGTTGTCTGAACAGTGCGATCTTCTCCTCAGCAGACGACTGAGAATGTATTTTGGAAGAGATTGAAATAGGCTGGTGAATTTTTACTTTTGGCTTGATGACAGATGCGAAACCAGAGTGCGTAGCAGTTTGTTTAAGCTGTGCATTTTCCTTACGCAGCTTTTCTATTTCTGCTAAAGCTTTTTGAAGTTGCTGTTTTAGGCTCTCCAGATCATCAGCCATTTATGGGCACCCTATGAACTTTAAAATTTATAGTTAAGAAAGTGGCTTACCTTTTTTTCAAGTTGTTTTTTTTGATTTTCTCGTAAAAGGGTGCTAAGCGATCATATTCTTTTCTGACCTCGGGGTTTTTAAAAGCTTCCTTTTTGAGTTCCTGGTGTGATGACCTTTTATTTTTTATTTCCATGGGCCGGGAGCCTCCCATTGTAAATCAGAGTCTAATTGTGACCTTATCCCCAATATTGCTGGTTCAAGAAATTCTGCTATGTGATGAACAACTTCTGAAAATTCTTCTGGAACAGCATCACTTTTCATTTTTTTTAGAAAAGCATTCC
>JADQBO010000279.1 GCA_016278585.1 Desulfosporosinus sp. | reverse complement strand
CTCGGGGAAGGAGCTAAAATAAAGGGGTTTTCAAGTTTCAAACCGCAAAAATCCACGGATAAATCGACTGTCATTTCCTAAAAACCCCTTCGATGTATCGATTTGAAAGGGAGAGAGGAATCTCTCTCCCATAATTATTACTCTTGGATCCCAGCGTTTTCCCTGAGTTCATTTAAATCTCCTGCTCCTTTGCTTCCATTAAAGAAAGCATTCAGGAGAATAGCCGTGATTGAACCTAGGGTAATACCGCTGTGCATAATGGTCTGACTCCAAGCTGGGAAGTTTTGGAAGAAATTTGGAGCTACTACTGGGATCAAGCCAATCCCGATACTGATAGCAACAATGAAAATGTTATTGACGTTATGCGTGAAATCCACTTTAGCGAGGGTCTTAATCCCACTGGCAGCAACGATTCCGAACATTGCGATTCCAGCTCCTCCAAGAACTGCTGTAGGGAGGGAGGCAATAATTGTCGCCATCTTAGGGAATAAGCCCAAGATAACTAGGATTAAACCTGACGTCGCGACGACAAAACGACTCTTGACACCTGTTAAACCGACCAACCCAACATTCTGTGCAAATGCTGTGTATGGGAAAGCATTGAAGACACCGCCGAGCGCAGTAGCTAATCCATCCGCTCTTAAACCTGCAGTGAGTTCATCTTCACCGATCTTTTTGCCGACCATTTCACCAATGGCTAGGAAATCCCCGGTTGACTCAACCATAACGACCAACATGACCAAAATCATGGCAAGGATCGCGCCGAAATCAAAGGTAGGATATCCAAAGAAAAACGGAGTTGTAATACCTATCCAAGGAGCATCAGCCACATCCGCAAAGTTTACAAGCCCGAAGGGCAAGGCTACTATAAGACCGATACCTAAACCAAGCAAAACGGCGATGTGGGACACAAAGCCTTTAAACATTTTATTGATCACAAGAATAGCTAAAAGTACGACAGTCGAAATGAAAATGTACGTTAATGATCCATAATTCGGATTCCCAATTCCACCTGCTGCCCAGTTCACACCAACAGGTAAGAGGGATACCCCGATGATGGTAATAATACTACCAGTAACAATCGGTGGGAAAAAACGAATTAATTTACTAAAGAAAGGTGCCGCTAAAAACGTAAATATACCGGCTACAATGACAGATCCGAAGATCAGGGTCATACCACCCGTTTGAGCCATGATAACCATGGGCGTTACGGCAGCAAAGGTTACCCCTTGAATAACAGGGATTTTGATTCCGATTTTCCAAATCCCCAAAGTTTGGAGCAGAGTAGCGATACCACAAGTAAATAAGTCTGCGTTAATTAGAAAGGCCGTTTGTGCTTGTGTTAAACCAGCTGCTGCAGCAATAATTAAAGGTACTGCAACCGCTCCAGCGTACATAGCGAGCACGTGCTGTAATCCGTAAGCAAAAAGTTTCCCGGCAGGTAGCATTTCATCAACTGGTGCAACATGATTGGTATTTGCCATTATAACTTTCCTCCTTATTTTTAGTGCGGTGAAACCAAAATTAATCTTCCACCTCCTATAGTCGTCATCCTTGAAAGAAGTCCCCGCAGCTAATTCAAGGGTTTACTTGGCTTTGACCTCTTAGAAATCTTCGGTAACCTGTTCACCTAAGGTCGGCAGCTAAGCATGTGATTTTGGATTAGGTCTCTGGTTTGGAGCATTTTTTGCACCTATACCTTGTTTTAGTAGCAATATTCGTGCCAACTCGACAAAATAAGTCAAGAAGGCCTGTGACACGACCTTTTCCGATTCAGTGCCTAACTAAGCTTATCGAAATGATAAGCTTGGCCAAGGGGCTCTTACACTTATTATCCCTAAAGATACTGGTATATTGGTCACAGGCCTAACTATGTAGGCTCTTATCATTGTGATAAGATATATCACAATGATAAGAACTGTTTAATTTGGTATTTACCTTTATACATAACCTATTGCTACTGAAACTAAATTGCCATAATTCCAGAGTCCCCCAGAGAGGTTTACTAGATAGTACAACCTCTCTCAATATGCGCATTAGTTGAAAATTTTATACAGATATTCATGGTCTTTATAGACTGTCCAAATGAAGGCCGCGACCTTATCGTCAATTGGCACATCTGTTTTTCCAGACTCGTCAAACTTCACCTTATCGATTTTATCTTCTAGACGGAGCATAAACTCTCCATCCTTACCGTCATTTAAGAAGTAGAATCCAATATTTGGACTATCCATAAAATCTTTCTCAGTCCAGAATAGGGTTAGTTTAACCTTGTACGGCTCACTGGAGTACGGGCAGAAAGTCCCGCAGTTTCCACAGACATTACACATTCCATCAACATGTAGAATCTGATCAATATTGGTTAAACCCTTACCATTAACCGGAATCATAAGGTTAGCGCGGTTCGGGCAAACCTCAGCGCAGATATTACATACTTTATTACATTCTAAACATCGAACTGATTCTAGTTCATGGTCATCAACGGGTTTCATAACCCCTTTCTTCTCAGAAATCTCTAACAACTGCTTCTCATTATTAAAGGAAATCTTCGAAGTAAATTCTTGTTTAAATTCAAGCTGCTCTTTTTCTAAAATAGCTTTAGCAGCCATTGTTCCATGCCTTGCAGCTCCGACTACAGTCCAAGGTCCAACGAGTGCATCCCCACCGATATAGACATTTTCCACATTGGTTTCCAGCGTTCCATGAGTAACATTGATCTTGCCGTTTTCTACTTCAATACCATTACTCTTTAACAGCTCATAATCAATCAGTTCCCCGATTGCTGACAAAACGGTATCGATCGGCAATTCTTCAAACGCACCCACTTTAGCCACAGGTCTCCTTCGTCCAGACTCATCTGCTTGACCTAACTCCATGACCTGGCACTTCAAGTTCCCCCCCGACAACGAGATCGGAGCAAGAAGTTCCTTAAAGATGACCCCGTCTTCCTGAGCATTTATTAACTCTTCATGGTCTGCAGGCATGTAGTCTTTGGTTCTACGATAGACGATATAGACATTCTCTACCCCATCCACTCTTAAGGCTGCTCGCGCAGCATCCATGGCGGAATTACCGCCTCCGACTACAGCCACGTTCTTGCCCAGCTTTAAGGTCTCTTTGTTCGCATTAAAGGTTTCTAAGAACGGAATCGCTCCCATTACCCGATCTGTATCCCCATTTATATCCAGATCATTGGTTTTGCCTGCACCGATAGCTAAATAGACGTACTGAAATCCTTTTGCTTTATAATCTGCAACGGAAACGTTGGGATCAATCCCGAATTCGAACTTAACGCCCATTTTTTCAATCAGCTTAATATCTTTATT
>JADQBO010000216.1 GCA_016278585.1 Desulfosporosinus sp. | reverse complement strand
ACCGTAAAGGTCATCGCCCAACAAAGGGTGGCCAAGAGCTTCACAATGTACGCGAATTTGATGGGTACGTCCAGTTTCTAAGATAAACTCGAGGAACGTTGCTCTGGGATAACGGTGGAGGACCCGGAAAAGTGTTCGAGCAGGAATACCGTCTGGATCGGCTTGTCGCTTGATAAAGCTATTGGGGGCAAAACCGATGGGGTAGTCAATGGCTCCTTTATTTTCAACCACAACACCCTCTACGAAACCAAGGTATCGTTTATGGATGTGACCTCGCTCTAGTTGCCAAGCCAGTTGTTGATGAGCAAATTGATTTTTGGCAATGACAACGACGCCTGAGGTATTGCGGTCTATCCTATGAATTGGGCGATACAGGCGATTTTCTGCTTTTCGCTCCCAATGACCAATGACGGCATTTGCTAAAGTATTCATGGGATAACGGCGGTTCGGATGAACCACTTGGCCCACAGGTTTATTGACAGCTAGCAGATATTCATCTTCATAAAGAATATCCAGGGGAAGGTCTTCTCCTGGAATGTTGGCTTCTTCGTTGGAGAAGAGCTGAATGGATAACAAATCCCCTTCTTTTCCTCGGGCGGTTAAGTAGGTGAATTTTCCATTAACCCAAACTCGTTCGCCTTGTTTTAAACGCTGTAATAATTTAAGCGAAAAATGAAATTTGTGAAGTAAGATGGATAAATATTTCTGACCAGAGTCTTCTGGTTGTAGACAGTATTCCCACAAAGCAGGTGGTTTGTTCATAATTCCTCCTAAAGAAGTCATAAGAATCATAGAGTTTTAGAGTAAAAACTAGTTGAATGAACATACTTTAACATAAATAGGAACATAAAAAGGAAAAAATATGTAGTGCGAAGAATAATACAGAAGTGACGTTGTTTAGCGAAGGTGCACATCGACTCTCATTTGTAAAAAGGGGAGTCCTAAAAAGTGTTTAAATATCTTATTAAGAGTGTGTAAGGAGGCCCTAACTTGAAAGATCCACGTATAGAAAAACTGGCTGATTCCCTAATCAAATACTCGATCGCGCTTCAACCAGGGGAAAAAATCCTCATAGAAGTCATGGGAACTGATATTCCCCTTGCCCAAGCCTTGGTACGTTATGCCTATCGAGCGGGTGGAGCACCGTTTCTGTCTACTATTAATCATACCCTACTACGCGAATTATTAAAAGAATTCTCAGTAGAACAGGCTGAAGCTATGACTCGTTGGGATCTCGCTCGTATGAAGGAGATGCAAGCTTACATAGGAATTCGGGCGGGAGATAATGTTAATGAATGGGCGGACGTTCCCAGCGAATGCATGAAAATATATGCCTCTTATTATCAAAAATCCGTTCATTCTGAACAGCGAGTGCCTCATACCCGTTGGTGTGTACTGAGATATCCAAATGCAGCAATGGCTCAATTAGCCAATTCGAGCATTGAAGGGTTTGAGGATTTCTATTTTAAGGTATGTAATTTAGATTATTCGAAGATGTCGAAAGCGATGAATCCGCTCAAAGAATTAATGGAACAAACGGATCGCGTACGTATTGTTGGACCTGGAACCGATTTAGAATTCTCAATTAAAGGGATGCCAGCGATAAAGTGTGATGGACATCTTAATATTCCGGATGGTGAGATCTTTAGCGCTCCCCTGAAAGAATCAGTGAATGGACGAATCAGTTATAATGCACCTTCCCTTTACCAAGGTTTTACTTATGATAATATTGTATTAGAGTTTGAAAACGGAAAGATTGTTAAAGCAACAGCAAACGACACCGAACGGATAGAATCAGTGTTTGATACAGATGAGGGAGCACGGTACATTGGAGAATTTGCTATAGGAGTCAATCCTTTTATTAGTACTCCTATGAAAGATACCCTTTTCGATGAAAAAATTGACGGAAGTTTCCACTTTACCCCAGGCTCCTGTTATGATGAGTGCAGCAATGGAAATAAATCGGCTATTCACTGGGATCTAGTGTGTATTCAAAGACCAGAGTACGGCGGTGGCGAGATTTACTTCGACGAAACGTTAATTCGTAAAGATGGACGCTTTGTCTTGCCTGAACTTGAGGATTTGAACCCAGAGAACTTAAAATCTTAACCAGCTATGGATCGCGGAACAAAGCGGGGAAATTAGCAGTAACAGGCAGCGATTGGATAAATCTAAATAAGGAGTCGATTACATAGGCATGAAGGGTCAGAGATTACGATTAGTCTATAATCCTTACGCAGGTCGGCGAAAATTGACCGTACAATTGGATACGGTCATCAGAATTTTTCAGGAAAGCGGCAACGAGGTGTGCGTACATCGAGCTTGCTCCACCGAAGATATGGAACAGATCGCGTCCCAAAGCAAGGATGTGGACCGTTTCGTTATTGCTGGAGGAGATGGCAGTATTCATCAGGCGGTTAACGGGTTAATAAAGATTCCTGAGAATCAACGCCCTGCACTTGGTATTCTACCCGTTGGAACCGCGAACGATTTAGCCTACGCCTTGCATTTACCGAAAAGCATACCTGAAGCGTGTAAGGTTATCGCCAAAGGGAATATTCTTAGAATGGACACTGGTCAGGTTAATGAGCGTTATTTCGTGAATGTAGCCAGCGCAGGACTCTTAACGGATGTTTCTCAAAAAGTGGACACTCGTGTTAAAAACACATTGGGGCAATTAGCCTACATATTAAAAGGCATTGAAACCCTTCCTTCCTTTAGACCCTTCCATATTGAGTTTGAGAAAGATGGCGTACGATCTAAGGAAGAGGTTGTCTTGTTTCTCGCTGTTAATGGCCACTCGGTGGGAGGGCTCAGGCAGCTTGTACCAAAGGCTTCTCTTACAGATGGCAAGTTACAAATTATTATTGTTCCAGCGGCAGGCTGGCCTGAGACAATACGTCTTCTTCTAAACGTCTTGCGCCGAGAAAGAGTAGATGCTTCGAAAATTAAAGAATTTCAAACCTCTGAACTTATAATTCATACGGATCGACCCATAAAATCAGATCTTGATGGCGAATATGGTCCGGAAAGCTCGTGGCATATTACAATTGGACCAAAAATTTCAGTGCTCTGTTAAGAATTAGTTTGCGCCAAGTCTTGGCGGGACGACCACCTGAGCTGCATTAATGCGCCGGCTAGGGAGGGTCGAATGTCACTGTAACCCAAGGATGAAGTGAAGGCCCCTCCAGCTGGTTTTATAGCGAAATCGTCATTAGTATATTTAGGCGCGACCCTTAAGCGGGTTCGCCTTTTGTGCATGTAACCTTTCTAAGTTTTAGAGTAGAAAATGGTCTGCTGGAGACTATATTTATGAGGGGGGATTTCATGAT
>JADQBO010000493.1 GCA_016278585.1 Desulfosporosinus sp. | reverse complement strand
GTGCTCTTCCGATCTCTGGTAGGTACTGCAATAACCGGTTGCTCGACTAGCCCTCCAACCACACTAGCTAAAGCACCTTCCATTCCAGCCACAACAATAATGACTTCTGCGCGATTCATAAGTTCTCGCTCTCCGAGTAGACGGTGGATACCAGCTACCCCCACGTCAAAGAGTGTATCAACCTCATGTCCCATATAACGAGCCGTCAACCATGCTTCTTGTGCTACTGATAAATCTGCAGTCCCAGCAGTCATGATCAGAATCTTTCCCGGAATGGTTGGTTCTGTTAGGGGGTTAAGAAGAAGACAGCGCGCCTGTGCGTCATAGTAAGCATTCGGAAAGTAGGGTAAAATCTTTTCTGCATTTTGGAGATCAAGTCGAGTTGCTAATACATTTTGGTTCTTAGCACCCAAACTCTTCAAAATAGCGATTATTTGATCGGGTTGCTTTCCCTGACAAAAGATAACTTCTGATTGCCCTGTTCTTAAGGCACGATGATGATCTAACCTTGCAAAGTCTAAGTTCTCATAAGGAAGATCCTTTAATTGGAGAAACGCTTTATCTAGGGAACAGGAACCTGCTTGAACAGACTCAAGCAGGGCTTTTAAGGTCTTATCATTCATACATAAGCCTCCTGTTGAATGGGATTGAGACTTCCGGAACGTAGTCCCATTAAGTCTAGGGTAACAAATTGAAAACCCATTTTTAACAAGGGGGCAACGATTTCTGTATGTATCTGGATACATTTTGAAAAATCGCTCATTGGAACCTCAATCCGGGCAATTTTGCCGTGAACCCTTACCCGGCATTCAGTAAAGCCTTTCTGTTGAAGTATAGCTTCAGCTTGGTCTATGCGCTGAAGTAGTTCTGCTGTAATTGAATCTCCAAAAGGGACTCTCGAAGCAAGACAAGCCATTGATGGTTTATTCCAAGTGGTTAAATTACGTAGCTTTGATAACGTGCGGATTTCGTCCTTAGTAAGTCCTACTTCAAGAAGGGGGCTAATAACACCTAACTCCTGAAGTGCTATCCGCCCTGGACGATAGTCTTGTACGTCAGAAGCATTTGTTCCCTCAATAAGAGTTGCGTTAACTGTTAATCTGTTTAAATTTAAAAATGCCTCAAAAAGTTTCTTTTTGCAATAATAACATCGATTAGGTGGATTATTTCTAAACCCTTCAAGAGATAAGACATCTAGGTCAATGACTTGAACTGGGAAGTTATGAAGTTTGAGTAAAGCAAGTGTTTCCTTTTCTTCTTGGCTAGAAATCATCGGCCCGCGTGCAAACACGGCTTGGCAGTTTTGACCTAAAACTTCCTGGGCGACCGTTAATAGATAAGTAGAATCGACTCCGCCGGAAAAAGCAACTAAGACCTTCTTTAAGGATTTTAATCGTTCAATTAATTTAAGCTCTTTCCTATTGGCCTCTTCTTGCTGAATTATTTCCATACTGGATTATCCCTTCCTTCGTCTCTATTCTACCTATTGTAGAAATGCCTGTCAAAGGAACTTTGGATTAACTTGTGATTTATTAGTATCGTTTTTAAGTATGTCCTTAAGTATTCACAAAAAACTTGATTAGAGCTATGCCTATAAGATGAGGCGGAGGGCTTAGTTGCATAATTAATATCTAAAGGCCACTTATCTTCCGCTTTAAGTGAAAGATAAGTGGCCTTACGTTGTGACTTAACCGTTTTTCCAAGAAACTCCAAATCCACCTCTGGGGTACTTCCAGTCAATATTGCCATAAGGACAACCTATTAGGCAGGTACCACACTCGAGGCAGCCCTCGTAGCCAACGGCAATGCGTTTTTCTTCTTCATCCCAATCATAGACATGAGCTGGGCAAAATCGTGTACAGGGTTTATCTTGACACTGCTGGAGACATACATCCGGGTTGTTGATTTTGATGTGGTTTAATTTATCAGTGTTAAACCGCACTAAATAAAGTTTATCATCTAATTTCATAGGAGAGCCCTCCATGCTCCATAAATATCTTTTAGTAAGCCGCCTTTCGAACGGGTTTGAAAGGCCATTTTGATAATTTCCTTTTGACGCTCTTTCTTAGGTGTTCCATCAGCTGTTAAATACATCTTCGCTGCTTTAGAAAATAGCTTAGGATATACTCTTAAAAGATGTGCATTATCTTCAAAGAATTTACCCATATGACGATAGTGGTGAAGGTCTTTGAGTACGAAGGAATCTCGTAAGCGGGTTTCATAGACTGTCATAGCATGGTCGCTAACATCACCAGCTTTGATGGCCTGAGCAGCAACCTCTCCTGCAATTTTACCCGATATCATGGCGAGATTTGAACCTTCTCTATTCAATGAATTCATTAACATTGCTGTGTCCCCAACAACTAGTACTCCTTGACGATGAAGTTTAGGTACTTGAGTATATCCACCTTCAGGTATTAGGTGGGACAAGTATTCCTTCGTCTCGCCGCCTTGAAGCAGCCGTTTTACATATGGTTTTGATTTTAAATTTTCCAAGAGATCATTCGGTGTCCAATTATTGCGAATCAACGGTTGGAGAATAGCACCAACACCAATTGAAAGTGACTCTTTATTGGTATAGATAAAACCAACACCCATCATCCCTGCCGTAGAATCCCCATATAATTCGATGGTTGCGCCTTGTCCTTCTTCAAGACAGAAACGATCTTCGATCTTTTCTTTAGGCAAAGCGATCACTTCTTTTGCAGTAACTGCAACTGATTCAGGTTTTAAGGGTTTGGCAAGCCCAGCTTTTACCGCTAAGAAGTTATTAACCCCTTCCGCAATAATAACGACTTTAGCACCTAAGTCCCCTTCAGCACGTCCTGTTCGGACTCCAACTACATCGTCGCCTTTATATAATAGATTTTCGACAAGGGTTTCTGTGATAATCATGACACCCGCTTTTTCAGCCTGTTGAGCAAGCCAGCGATCGAACTTGACTCGAAAAACCGAATGTGCATTATAAGGCTCGGTACCCCAGGCAGGGTCTCGATAACCAGCCATGATAGACTCATCGCCACTCAACATTGCGATACGTTGTTCTATGATTGGACGCTCTAAGGGCGCTTCCTTCCAAAACTCCGGCACAATTATGTCGGTAGCTTTTGTATAGAGTATTCCACCCATTACATTCTTGGTTCCTGGATAATCCCCGCGCTCGATTACAACAGTTTTCATGCCAGCTTTTGCAGCACTGAGCGCGGCAGACAGGCCAGCAGGACCACCGCCGATGACGATCACATCAAAGTTTTCCATGTTTGCCCCTCCTTAATTTGCCACGCCATGCTGAAGGCGTTTCTTAAACTCTGCGGTCAGTGCAGGAACTACTTGA
>JADQBO010000305.1 GCA_016278585.1 Desulfosporosinus sp. | reverse complement strand
AGATGATGCTTAAGAGGGCTCAACATTCAATTTCTCCTATAGACGTTTTGAAACAAGTACAAAGCTGCCAGTTAAATCAAGTAGGTATTAAAAGCTCACCAGGTTATTCGCTTACGGTTACAGAAATGACAGAGCAACAATTAGAATGGATGAAACTCTTCAACTGTGAGAACTTATTGAAACCAAAGGTATTGAAACAGATCACAAAATCCTTGCAAAATACGTTGTAGTGACAAAAATATTATCGCTATATGCCTCAAAGCCTTGCTACGCCTGGTACTGGAAAATTCTTACGCCAAACTTGGGATATATGTGAATAAAACTAAGTCGCAATATGACAAGGATTTTATCAGTCAAGTTCGTGGCTATAGTGCCTTGAAATCCATACAGGATGAATTATTAACAAAGGCACAAAAAGAAGAAGTCAGATATGGCACACCCTTCTGTTCTCTGGATAAAAGCGATGATAAGGCGTGGGGATTAATCGTCGAAAATGGTATCCCTGTATTTGTATGCAAGTGTGAAAAAACTGATTGTACTGGGTGGGGAAGGCATCAGGGATATTTAGAATGCTCAAATTTGATTAATTTTAGAAAAATTAATCGGCATGAAGAACTAGAAATTATAGGCGATTCTAAATACGAAACACCGGATTTTAGATTGCTTAGATATTTAGATGCTGAGGATAAAATCGTCTATCTAAAATGTGCAAATAATTCAAAAGGAAAATTCACACCACCGGAAGTAATAATCAAGCCAAGTGAGCCGGGAATTACCAGGAAAGAGGAGCAAATAGAACAGACACCTGGGACGGGGGTAAAAGGAAACCTCATTGAGAAAGAACGATCAATATTAGAACATAAAGCAACGTCTGCTCAGCCCAAAATATTGTTGCCTATTGAATACAAAAAGATTGACAGACCAACGGAAATTATTGAAACTAAAATTGACGATAAGGTGATTGTGAACGCCGGACCAGGTACAGGAAAAACATACTCTGTTATCAAGCGATTAGGGTATATTATCAATAATGACCTGGCAGATCCAACCAATGTGCTTGTATTGTGCTATTCGAGAAGTGCTGTCAGCGAAATTAAAAAGCGAATTAATGCTGAAATAATCGATGGAAATATGCCGGTCGAGGCAACGCAATTTTTTATGGGAATACGAACCTTTGACTCCTTTGTCACTTATATGCTTGCTGATGATGAGCTTGAAGCAATGATAAATAATCTGAATTATGATGAGCGAATTGAAAAATTTATTGCAGAGTTGAAAAAAGATAAGACTGTTTTTGAAGGACTAGAATATCTAATCATTGATGAGATGCAGGACTTAGTGGGTGTTAGGGCTCGCATGGTAATGGCGATACTTAAAGAAATCACCTGCGGATTTATGTTACTTGGAGATATGTGTCAATCAATATATGATTATCAAATTCAAGATCTCAACGAATTAAATTCGTTCAGGTTCTATAAGTGGTTAAATTCCAAGTTTAATAATGGTGTTAAACGGTATGAACTCACCAAAAATGTGCGTCAAAAGGAAGAGATTGCAAAGCTTACAGAGGATATGCGTGCTGCGATCTTGTCTGAAGATACTGAAAAGCAAGTAGAGGCCCTTGGCTTGTGCGTTGGCACATTGCAAAATGACTATTTCATAGGTAATATCAGAACTTTAGAGAAGTTGGATACTGTTAAGTCGGAAGCCATATTATGCAGAAATAATGCTGAGGTATCGATCATCAATAATGAGCTTTTTTCAAAAGATATTCAACATCGAATATCAAAAAGGGCTCAGCATGTTGATTTAGTGCCCTGGATCGCCGAGATATTATCAACCTACACAGAAAGCCGCATTGGCTCCACAGCTTTTAAAGAACGTGTATTGTCAGCAGGTTATACAGACCCTGATGATAAATGGAGCTTATTAAAAACTGTAGCTGCAGATGATAATGTGAATGTACTTGATGTTAAATTATTAGTTAAGGCACTTGTTGAAGGCAAAGATTTGCCCCCAGAGCTAGATTTAGCAAGTAGTGATATCGCTACTGTTTCCACGATACACAGAGCTAAAGGACGTGAGTATGACAGGGTTTTACTCATTTCTAACGATTATAATAGGGGCGATAACGCATTAGATGAAATCAAAGTTGCCTATGTGGCACTTACAAGAGGAAAAGAACAAATAGGTTTTTGTGAAACGCCTACCTACTATACAAAACAACTTCCAAGCAATCGGTGGATTGCGACAGGGCTTAGCAAAAGAAATAAGAAATCTTATTGTAGAAATTTTGACATTGGGTTAGACGACGATATCAATCCCTATAGTTTTGTTAATAAAAATATTGAGGATGCCACCGTAAGGCAAAAATATATCGCCAATTTGAAGCCTGGTGATCTTTTAGAGGCCTGGCTTATGGATCGAGCCTACAAGATCTTTCATAATGGGGTTTATATTGGGATGCTCTCAGATAAAATTTTCTATGAGTTACGAGATGCCATGGACAAGACAAATCGCAGTCCGAATCTACCAAATCATATGAACAATATTTATGTGAATAATGTGATTACCATTGCAAATACAAAATTTAATGACGTAATAGCTGAGCCCTACAACAGATCAGGGTTATGGTTGGGTGTTGAGATTTCTGGTTTTGCCAAAACGGACTGGTCGTGAGGAGCGGTTATATGCCATCATTTAAAGACTATTATGCAGCAGAAAATGTAATCGAAGACCTATTAAGAAAAGAACTTATTGGACCCGTTGCGGACGATGAAGTTTTAACGGAGGCACCACTTGGGGTCTATTCAATGGGTATTTTATGGGCTCAAAGAACGACAACCGAAAAAACGAAGGTATATGAAGGAGCAAGTGATTCGGCGGTCGAAGAAATTGTGACACAACAGGCTGAGTATACGACAGATGTTGAAGCGGTAGACGACCTTGACAACCTACTCGAAAACCCAAACGGTCAAATAAATGCAGCAAATGTATATAGACCATCTGCAATGGCCTTAACGATGGTTGTTGACGGGCAAGAAAGATCGATCATAGTGCGGTTTAAATGTGCCTCTTATTCCCACCATGATGAAGAGACTTTTTATAATAAAAAGACGGTTGATGAAAATGGTGTAGAAAGAATTGAAACTAAAAGAGAATAGTGAATAAATATACCCGCAGAACCATTGACTGTGGAGATGTCGTCTTCAGTTTAAAGAGTAGAAAGATGTCTGAACCCAATAATATTCCTGACAACATCGAAATTGAGCTTTTTGTTAGAAAAACCTACGCTGACGGAAGCCGCCTAGTCACGGTATCCGTGAAAAATAGAGTGAAAGCGCAAAAT
>JADQBO010000492.1 GCA_016278585.1 Desulfosporosinus sp. | reverse complement strand
AAGCCGTACAAATGATGGATAAGCTTGCTAAACGTACTGAAAAAACCTGTAAAAATAATCAATCTTCCCGTCACTCTGAGCTTAATGTTGCTGAAGCGATTAGTTTCGCAAGTTATACAATCGCTAAAGACCTCCGAGCTGCAACTATTCTAACCCCTACTCATTCTGGCTTAACGGCTCGTATGATTTCAAAGTATCGGCCAATTGCCATGATTCTTGCGGCAACTCCTTTTGCTAATACAGCAAGAAAATTATCGTTACAATGGGGTGTGCAACCCATTATTGTTCCTGAAAGTTTAGGAACGGATGAAATGTTGTCAGTTGCAGTAAATACTTCTTTAAAACAAAACTACATTAATGCCGGTGATGTCGTTGTTATTACAGCGGGTGTACCCATTGGTAAAGTAGGGTCAACTAATATGATTAAGGTGCAAATCATGGGGAATATTTTAGCCAAAGGGATGGGGATCGGACGAAGGTCCTACTCCGGGTTTGCTCGCAAAATTAAAGATCCAGAGAACGATGAGTTTATTGATGGGGATATTTTGATTGCAGAAACAACTGATGCTCGCTTTGTACCTTTGATCGCGCGAGCAGGGGCGCTAGTCGTAGAAGAGGGTGGTTTGACTTCACACGCCGCCATTACAGCCTTACAGTATGGAATCCCGACAATTGTTGGTGCTACAGAGGCCTTTACCAAAGTGACAAACGGGCAGACTTTAACGGTTGATACCTTAACCGGCATGATGTATGAGGGTTCTGTTAGCATTCTCTAAATCATAAGTTATGATTTAGCGTTAATTGATTAAGTAATCGTAAGTTTGCAATGTAAAAACTATATAGTATAATAAACGCGAATAGTCATCAACTATTCGCGTTTATTGTTATTGAAGTTACCTCAATCATCGGTGACTACTTAGGAAGGGTTAGTGAGTCATTACTATGTTTCTTAAGCCCTTGAAGATCATGTGAAAAATTGCCTGTATTGGTTATTTGATTATCAATAGTATCTTTATCAATGGTACTCTGGGATCTATCATTAAAAACCCTAATTAGTCCTGCGTGCTGTAACTCACTTGCAATTTCAAAGAGCGAATCCCGTTTATTGCGAGGTAAGCGATTAACAAAACGATTGATTTTTACAGGGGGAACTAGATTCCGAAATTTTACTCCTCCATACTTTAAAATACGTTCCGGCAATGGTGATCCTCCTCCTTAATCTCATTAGATGATTGATCTATACTTATTATTTGCTTAATGAATCAAACAAATACATGTTTCAAGATCGGAGAATCGTTATTACTGGATTTATACTTTATGTAGGAAGTAACTATAATAAAACCACAATTTCTATTATTATGTCAATCAACGGTCATTATTGAAGCGGTGAATCTTCCGTAACTTGAGCTTTGCTCAGGGTATCTTTGACTTGTTCACGAATAAATGTTAAATACTCTTGGCGCAATGACTCTTGTTCTGCACGTTCCCATTCTTCCAAACCGACAGAGCGCTGCTTTCTAGACAGCTCATTAATACGTTCGATAAATACTTGCATAGGTGAAGTGCTCAAGGAAATATCCTCCTTACATAATCTGATAGGACTATTTTTCACACATTATAGCAATTAATAAAAATTTTTTCAAATCTTATCAATTTCATGGAATTATGTTTGTAAAATTAGATTGAAAGAGGGGCATTCAATGGGGTTGTCATCAAAAACAATTTTGCGCGTTCGCTACGCTGAAACTGATCAAATGGGAATTGTCTATCATTCAAATTATCTCATTTGGTTTGAGGTTGGAAGATCTGAATTATTCAGGGAGTTAAATCTCCCCTATACAGAGTTCGAGGAACAAGGTTTAGGTTTGGCTGTTGTAGAGGCAAATTGTCGCTATCGTAGGCCTACCCATTATGATGATGAGCTTATTATAGTGACTGAAATCGATAGAATGACTTCAAAGAGTATAACCTTTTCCTATCTTGTATATCGTGAAGAAACCCTCGTGGCAGAGGGCAAGACTGTCCATGTTTTTATAAACAAAGATGGACGTCCTTCAGATGTCCGTAAATATCCAATTTGGCAGCGGTTACAACCCGTTTTTGAAAAACAAACGAAATTATCCGATCACTAAGTTCAACTATGATCTAATCACCCGAAATTGGTCATCACGTTTCCTTATGACAGAAATTAATTTCATTGATTTAACTAATTGTATTTCCCTATGTCTTATGGTATTATGTATTCATAATACAAAGAAAGAAGGGATTCTATGTTTCTTGTTACGTGGATTGAAGGCGAAGAAGTAAATTATCGGGTCGTAAAGAAGCAGGAACTTTCAACTTTGATGGCTACCCTCGGACAACATGCAATCATTCAGAAGTTTGCATCTTAGAGCTTATTATTTTATCCCTTACCCTTAACAAGTGCTTAGAATTTATGATATAGTAAGAATCTAGACTCATCAAAATGATGGGTCTTTATTTTTGTTAAATAATTAGGCAGGATTTGCCTAGTTTATCCAGAATACTATGTAGGTAATAATTTTATTGATGTTGATTCTCACCAAGTTCTTAGATATATCGTTCCGACTGCAAAGAAATTGATACCGCGGGGCCATGGATGGCGGAAGCGGCTAAGAGTCCAAACTACTTTCAGCTATAGGAGGCGTACTTCGTTGAGATCCATCACGGCTATTTTTCTGGCGTTTTTATATATTATGGTTAGTGTTACCCCCGTTTTTGCTCAAGAATCTGTATCCACACAAGCCTCCCCACCGGAAATTCGTGGAGAAGGAGCCTACTTAATCGATGTATTGTCTGGACGAGCCCTTTTTATGAAAAATCCCAATAAGCAGCTAGCGCCTGCCAGCACCACAAAAATTATGACCGGTCTGCTAGCCATTGAACACGGGAATTTGAAGGATATTGTAACTGTAAGCTCTACTATGCTTAACAATAAGCTGGTTTACGGTACACAAATATACCTTGAACCAGGTGAAACGATGAAGTTTGAAGACCTTCTCTATGCTACCCTATTAAACTCTGCCAATGATGCAGCAGTCGCACTTGCGGAACATGTCGGTAAAGACCTGCCCCGATTTGTGGAAATGATGAATCAACGGGCTCGTGATCTTGGGGCAACCCAAACTAATTTTGTTAATCCAAGTGGTTTAACAGAGAGTGGACATGTCACTACCGCCCACGATCTCGCCCTTATTGCGAGTTTTGCTTATCAAAATCCTGTATTTGCACAGTATGTTCGTACTAAAACGCAGCCCATATCTAGATCAAAAGAGGATGTTCCGATTCTAATGGTTAATCAAAACAAATTGTTATGGAGAGACTCTGCCATTAATG
>JADQBO010000039.1 GCA_016278585.1 Desulfosporosinus sp. | reverse complement strand
CAATCCCCTTTATCCAACATCGTTATCACTCTATCCCTTTGGTTTAAACGCAACCGACGCCAAATACCCAAAAAAAACGGCTGCTGCGATCCCTACTGCTGTTGCCTCAACCCCTCCAGAAAAAGCCCCTAAGATCCCCCGTTCTTCAACCGCCTCCATGGCCCCCTTAGCTAAGGAATATCCAAAACCCGATAAAGGAATTGAAGCCCCAGCCCCTCCGATTTTTATTAAAGGTTCGTATACTCCTAAAGCGCCCAGAAGCGCTCCGCCAGTCACAAAAGAAACGAGCACATGGGCTGGAGTAAATGACGGTTTTGTTAAGTCCATTAGAAGCTGTCCGATCACACAAATTATTCCTCCAACAATAAAGGCTGGAATAATCATATTAAACATACGTTTCCGATCCTTTCTTTCAGCTCTCAATGACTACTGCATGCCCAATACCAGGTATAGATTCCCCTTGTAATGCCGTCGTTGGACTATGTAAAGCACCGCTCCCCACTAGCATGACTTGCTTTAAATCACCCGCTTTAATTCTCTGCATAATATTCCCTGCAAAGACCACAGAGGAACAACCGCAACCACTTGCTCCAGCATGGGAATCTTGGCTGTCATCATAAATCATAACTCCACAATCTGTGAAGTTTGTCCCCATATCCATCCCGCTTTGCTTTAAGACCTCACAGGCAAGTGCTAAACCAATTGCTCCTAGATCCCCCGAAGCAATTAACTGGTAGTCAATGGGTTTTCGTTTCATATCTTGAAAGTGATTTAGGATCGTATCTGCTACCGCTGGAGCCATAGCTGCGCCCATATTACTGACATCCTTCACTGCATAATCTATGACTCTCCCAATCGTGGCAGAGGTTATTCGAGGACCTTCTCCACTCCCACTGAGGAGAACACTACCCGCACCTGTCACGGTCCACTGGGCACTCATAGCTCTTTGTGCTCCCTGTTCAGTAGGCAAACGATATTGACGCTCTGCCGTATCATGATGGCTAGATACTCCTACCAAGATATTGCGAGCAAATCCACCATCAATTAACATACTTCCGACAGCTATGCTCAAAGCCATGGTAGAACAAGCTCCATACATACCGATAAAGGGTAGAGCCATCTGACGTGCCGCAAAATTGGAAGAAGTAATTTGATTAAGCAAATCTCCCGCCAACATAAAATCTATTTGGTCCTTTGGGATAGATGCTTGTTCTATAGCCCCCTGCATAGCCTCTTGCAGCATTTTACTTTCCGCTACCTCCCAGGATTTTTCGCCGTGTAGTCCGTCTTTCCAAACCTTATCAAAGGTTTTACCCAGAGGGCCTTGTCCTTCTTTAGGACCGACTACTGAATAAGACGATAGGATAACTGGTGGGTTTGCGAACACCACACTTTGGTTTCCCACTCGTTTCAAATTCATTCTTATCCATCCCCATTCGTCAGTTAGAGTTTTACCAAGTCTGGCAATTTAGGTCCCTACGTGCAATGTTCACTAACGTAATAGGAAATAGGCAAAACCTACCAAAATCGAGGCTGTTATACCATATACTAGTACAGGTCCTGCAACCGTAAATAGTTTTGCCCCAACCCCCATTACATAGCCTTCACGCCTAAATTCCATAGCAGGTGCAACAATAGAATTTGCAAACCCTGTGACCGGAACAATCGAACCCGCACCTCCAAACTTTCCAATCTCATCATAAATCCCCAAACCTGTTAACAAGGCTCCTAAGAAAATCATCGTTGCGGTGGCCGCAGTGGCAGCTTCAACACGTTCCAAACCCAAGCTAATAAAGAGATTTATAAAAAGTTGTCCAATGGAACAAATAATTCCTCCCACAATAAAGGCTCGTACTACATTTTTGACAATGGTGGGCTTGGGTGTATATTGTTGGGTTAATGTTTGATATTTTTCAGGAGTTATAGAAATCGAAGGCTCACGAAGAGTTTTTTCAGTCATCCTAAATCCTCCTTTCCTATTAGCGGCAGATAAGTGCTATTATTTGACATAACAAATAAAATTATACCAAACGAACCTTTGCTCTTAATAAGGTTCTAATTTCGACACAGCTTTGCAAGGAATTCCCAAAATTCAAGCAGGAAAATTTTGGATTGCAGCGAAATAATTAGTACTGCTAAAATTAGGGGGAATGGTCTTGAACCTTGAAAAAAAAATAGAACGCCTGACCCTACTTCTGCGCTTGGACGGCGAACTGGATATGCATACGGCCTCTGCACTACGACAAGCCATTGATAGTGAGATTGAGAAGCGTGGAATTCGTACGGTTATACTTAATCTTCAAGACGTTCAGTTTGTCGATAGTTCTGGCCTGGGCGTAATTCTAGGTAGGTACAAGAAACTGCTTCCCTTGGGCGGGAAACTTAAGATCACAAACGTACCCCCTCATATTTATAAAATTATGGAATTGTCTGGTCTACCTAAAATCATTAGTTTCTATGTTGATGAAGCGCACGCCTATGAGGAAGGAAGGGGAACTTAATATGAAATCTAATCAAATAACCCTCACGTTTTCGAGTATCGCTGAAAATGTAGGCATTGCCCGATTGCTCATTGCTTCTGTTGGAGGGCAACTGGATCTTCCGCTTAATGACATCGAAGAACTTAAAGTTGCAGTTTCTGAAGCCGTTTCCAATGCCATTATTCACGGATACAGGAATGTCCCGAATAACATCGTTTATCTCAATTTAGACATTACTAATAACATCCTTTCCATCATTGTAAAGGATGAAGGATGTGGCATTTCTAATGTTGAGCAAGCCATGCAACCTGCTTACAGTACGGATCCTGAACGAATGGGCCTGGGCTTTGTCTTCATGCAATCTTTCATGGACGAACTTCAAGTAGAATCTACACTTGAAGTGGGAACAACCGTAACCATGAGGAAGCATTTTAAGCAAACACCCATTTCCTCTCATTAGGGGGGCGCATTATGATTCAACGACTATCCGAAATGAATCTCCCCCACTTTCCATTGCTCTCTGATAAGGAGATGATGCAGTATCTCCATGCAGCCAAAGAGGGAGATACTGTGGCTCGCGAGCGTCTTATTAATTGCAACTTGAAACTTATCTTTAATTTAGTGCAACGTTTTTCCCATCGAGGCTATGAGATGGAAGACCTCTTTCAGATCGGAACCATTGGACTGATTAAGGCTATAGATAAATTCGACTTTACTTACGGAGTAAAGTTCTCAACCTATGCAGTTCCAATGATTATTGGCGAAATACGACGTTTTCTTCGAGATGACCATCCAGTGAAGGTCCCACGTTCCTACAAGGAACTTGTTTATAAAGTCAATCGCTCACGAGATGAACTATCTGCCACATTAGGTAGGGAACCCACCATCGGG
>JADQBO010000434.1 GCA_016278585.1 Desulfosporosinus sp. | reverse complement strand
CAAGTTTGTTTTCAAAGACACGGTAACCAATGGAGAAGAGCTGGCGCGATTCATCAAACAGAGGGTGAAAGTCTGTAGCTAAAGCCATCCCCTCAAGCCGTTGCTGTAGCTCCTTAGAGCTCTGCGTATAGTCCATAATCTTCTTGAGGGCTGGCTCAATTAATTCACTTATTTCGCGGGAAAAACTACCGTTGTTTAATCCCTCTGAGTAAAACAAAGCCAGTTCATTGAGACTAGGTTTATTTATAACACGCTCATTTAGAAGGGTTTGACTTTCTAAGTGAATATGGTTCTTAACCCATGGACATAGTTCTTGAATTTCAGTACGGAAAGATCCAACCATTGTATCCAGACGGGTGGCCCAGTATAATCCCTCTTTGCCTAATTCATGCTCTAAAATTTGTGCCGGCCATGAGGATAATAACCCAATCCAGCTCTTGAGACTCCAAGTTTCCTGTGAACCAAGAAGTTCATCCAGTACCTGACCAAAGGTATTTAATTCTGCGGAGGTATTCTCGCCAACCTCTTCAAGCAAAAGGTTATAAGTGTCCTTAAGCCCATGCCCAAATTGCACATCAAGCAAGGGTTTTTCTAAGATCTCTTTGAGCCCCGATTTTAGAGTTAAGAGGTACATCACGAGATTTCCACTATCAACGGTTGAGATATACCGAGGTTCTAAGGGCACAAGATTCTTAGTATCATACCAATTGTACAGATGCCCTCTCCAGTGTTCAAGTTTTTCGATAGTATTAAGGGTTTGCTGAACATTTTCAAACACCTTTGTTAAAGGGATATAGCCAAAATCCCTTGCCGCTAGATTTGTCAAAAGCGCTAGACCAATATTTGTGGGGGAAGTCCGATGTGCTACACCATTCGGTGGTTCAATTTGTACATTATCTGGTGGTAACCAATGATCATCTACGCCAATGTAGTCTTCAAAAAATGCCCATATCTTTCTACTAAAACGCCGCAAAGCGGCCTGTTCTGAAGCTGAGAGAACTATCTTCTGACGTTGAATAGGTAAGCTTATGCGATAAGCAACCCAAAGTGAAACTACCCAAACAATTGCCAGTGGAATAAATCGTCCTAGTTTTGTAGGGAAAGTAGCAGCTATGCTCAATACTATGAACAAAACAAAGAGAATTACAGGCCACATCCTATGAAACATTGTTTTAAGGCTGACATCTAAGCGTTTCTCCGCATCTGAAGCAGTTTCCCATTCCAGTAGAAGTCGATGGGAAACAAACTGGCGATAAACACTTCTTATAATCGCATCAAGCATGATCCAAGCCTGAAAGGGAAGAAACATTAATTGAAGTACAAACTGTGAAAATAAGGTTATTATATCTTGGCCCAGGTTTCCCTTTTCAGCACGTTCATTGAATAGTTGATTAAGTAGATATAAAACAATAGGTAACAATAAACTCAAGGAGACTATTCCAACCCAGACCAATGGGTCTCCTGAAAGAACCGTAAAGCCTAGTACAATAAGCAACAGATTTGCAGGAGCTTCTAAACTTCTTCTTAAATTGTCAAAAATCTTCCAACGTGATAAAAATGGGATAGGCTTAAACAACCAGAGTAAAAGCTGCCAATCTCCCCTAACCCACCGGTGCTGCCGATACATATAAGCTAGGTAATTTGCAGGATACCCATCGACAAGCTCCACATCTGAAACTAATCCTGCCCTTGCATATAGGCCCTCAATCAAATCATGGCTTAAAATGGTGTTTTCAGGGAACGTTTTATGAGTTACTTTGTGGAAAACACTAACATCATAAATCCCTTTCCCTGTGTAAATCCCTTCTCCAAACAAGTCTTGATATACATCCGAAACCGCCGTCGTATAGGGATCAACACCAACTTTCCCTGAAAAAATACGGGCAAATTTCGAGGCATTAGCTTTTAAAATCGATACGCCCACACGGGGTTGAAGGATTCCATACCCTTGAACTACTCTCTTTCCGTCTTCGCTAAGTTGAGGTGCGTGCAAAGGATGAGCGATCGTGCCAATGAGCCTTTTAGCAATTCCCCGTGGTAACTGGGTATCTGCATCAAGGGTAATGACATAGCGAAAAGTTGACAGAATTGAGAGCTCTCCAATTTGAATATCATAACTGGTCGTTCCTTCTTGACGTAAAAGGCGATTAAACTCAACAAGTTTCCCCCGTTTTCTCTCCCACCCCATCCATACGCCTTCAGAATTATTAAAGAGCCTTTTTCGTTGAAAGAAATAAAACCGATTATCACCATATTTTTTGTTTAATTTCTCAATGGCAACGCTTCCCGCAGACACAATTTCTTTATCTTCTTCAACGGTTTCAGAGGCAGCATCTTTAAAATCACCCAATATTGCAAAATGCAAATTCTCATCACGATTGGCAAGATAATAAACTTCAATTTCATTAACGAGTTCATTAACCCTATCAACATTTGTCAAGAGAGTAGGAATCACAACCATTGTCCTTAATTCTTGAGGAATCCCTTCTCTTAATTCTAATTTTGGTAGGAAAGATGGCTGAAATAGTTCCGATGCCATCCAGTTCACTAAAGGAATTACAATACTGCTCGCCCAAACTAACAGTCCAGTAATTAAGGCAATAAATCCTAGGGAGAAGGGATTTACTGGAAGCGCATAGAGTAATATAAAGGTAACAAGACTTGCTATTCCAATTAACAAACTTCCGAAGTAATATTGATTAGGTTGCTTGCGAATTGTACTACGAGCCTTACTCCAAACGTTCCGAGGCTTTCCGAAGTCCTGTTCTAATTCTTGTTCGAGTTCTTTTCGTCCTGCACCTATCAAATCGTACCCTACATGGGATGATACTAATTCTCCATGCTCATGTGCCTTTTGCGCTCTTGATAACACTTTACGGGCAACGACCAACTCGGATACTTTAAAGTTTCTAGCGATCTTTTCCACACAATGACGATAAAAATCCCGGGACTGAAAATCCATTTGGACATAAACGCTACTAGGGTCCTTTGCAAATACATTTTCCACTAAACTAACTTCTTCAAAAAAGCGAGGCCAGTTTTCAGCCGTGATAAAATGAATGCTTAAAATAGCATGACCCATTGAGACTTGGTACATGGTTTGACGGTGACGTTCAAGTTTTCCTAGTTCTTCAATCGTAGTATCTTGTTTGGCTACAGCGCGATCAACCCATTGTAAGAGGGGGACTACATCTGTACCAAGCTCCCGCATGCGTTTTAAAATCTGTTCTGCATAAGCAGACGAATATAGATCTTGAGGACTAAGGGATTTTAATAGTGTATCCCACGCTTCTGGCCCACGTTCTGATTCCAACAAGGGTAAAACCCAACGGTCTGCCGCTTCTCGTTCTGCTTGAGTAAAGAGAATCTGTTCAGT
>JADQBO010000191.1 GCA_016278585.1 Desulfosporosinus sp. | reverse complement strand
AAATTAGGCAAGAAAAAACGCTCACTTTAATGTCAATTAAAGTGAGCGCCCACAGCTTCTGGGGATTTTAACCGACAGGCTAAGGAAGGGAAACAGAATTGGTCTCAAGTGTTTAGAGAAAGTTTTATAGGCGATAATTTGATTGTCTTAGCTACGCCAATATATTCTAAAATAGTTGATGATGATAACCCTATAGGCGTTTTAAATATTGTATTAAACCAAGGTAAAATAAACGCTATTGTACAGACTGGAATCGATAAACTTGGTTTAACCGGAGAATCTTATCTAATTGACTCTGAAGGGATCTTACTTACTAATACGATGAAGGATAAAAAAATCCAACTAAAATCCTTAGAAGATTCGATCAAAACTGAGGCTGTGGATGTTTTATCAGAACCCATAAATAACGAGGAAGCTGATTTTAATCAGACTAGAATATATAAAGGATACACGGGAAAAAATGTTATTGGAACGCTGTCCTTGGCTAAAATTGGTGATAATTTTGTAGGTCTTGTGATTGAAGTAGAAGAGGAGGAAGCTTATCAAAGTATCAGCGATTTAAGAAGGAGCCTAATAACTATAGTGTTGATAATATTAATAATATCTATAGCCTTGGCCTTCAATATGGCCCGCTCAATAAGCAAACCTATAGGTCAAATGATAGGGTTTGCCAACGAAATAGCTAATTATAATTTGACAAGTTTTAATCATAATGGTAAAAAGGTCGCAACTGATATAACAAGGAAAGATGAAATCGGGGACGTAGAAAGAGCTATAACAAAAATCGGTGATAACTTAATAGATGTTATAAAAGAGGTTGAAAGATCTGCCAGGGAGATAGCAGCGTCTTCGCAAGAACTAAAGACGAATTCACTTCAATCTTCGGCGGCGGTAGACCAAGTGGTAAATGCTATAAATGAAATAACTGAAAGATCCTTTGAACAAGCTGGAAATGCGAGAGAAAGCTCTGAAAAATCGAAGGAACTAAGTTTTATCATTTCGGAGGATGTTCTAGATTTACAAGAGATGACTAAGGCTACTAATAAAGTGATACATTTAGTAGATTCAGGCCTAGAGGTAATTGATATCCTATCTAATATTGCGATAGAATCCACCGAAGCAAATAAGGAAGTCCATTCAAGTATCATAAAAACTAATGAGAGTTCAAAAAAAATCGAGAAAGCTAGTAAACTCATTACCAATATAGCAGAGAGTACGAATCTACTGGCATTAAATGCTGCTATAGAAGCTGCAAGAGCAGGGGAACATGGAAGAGGATTTGCTGTTGTAGCTGACGAAATGAGAAAGTTATCTACCCAATCAAAAGAATCAACAAGGATTATAGATGAAATAGTGATGGACCTAAATAAAGATAATATAGAAGTAGTACAAACTATGGAGAATCTGATTAAAATATATAAGGAACAGGCAGATAGTGTCGGTTTAACTAAAGAAAAATATATAGAAATTGCGAAGGCAATTAAATCAGTAGAAGCAAAAGTGGATATCTTGAACAAATCCAGCTTAAAGATAGATGGCATGAGATTAGAAGTAGAAGAACGGATTAGTAGATTATCTGCTATGACTCAAGAGAATTCTGCCAGCACAAAGGAAGTATCTGAATCTATGGAGGAGCAAGCTGCTTCAGTAGAAGAAATAACCAGCGCCAGCAATAGCTTAGATGAATTAGCACAACATCTTCACCTGTTGGTCGGTAGATTTAAAATTAATGAGGCATAGAGTAGAATAGTTTATAAGGATAAATGAATCCTGGTAACCTTCCCCCGTAAATGCTCCAGTAGATAAGTTTAACAAGTTTATTACTAAGAGTTAACATATCCATAACATACAGGTCTTTATCGTATAGTACAATAAGAATTGTTAAAAAGACAATAATACTATAAAATACGAGGAGGATTTACTAATGTTCAAAAGGATTCTAGCCCTATTTGTAGTTCTTAGTTTAGCAGTTACTTTGGCAGGATGCGGCCAAAAGTCAGTCCCAGAAAAACCAGCACAAGAAGAACAACTTAGCGGTACCGTAATTGTTGATGGATCTGGTACAGTTTATCCATTAATGGCCCATATCGCAGAAGAGTACATGACTAATGAACAGCCTAAAGTAAGTGTTCAAGTAGGACGTGCAGGTTCCAGTGCTGGTTTCAAAAAGTTCATTCCTGGAGAAACAGATTTCTCTGATGCTTCAAGAGCGATTAAAGACAAAGAAAAAGCTGCCCTTGAAGAAAAAGGATTGAAGTTTGGCACAGATATTTTAGAATTCAAAATGGCTCTTGATGGCTTAACAATGGTTATCAACAAAGACAATACTTGGGCTAAAGAAATGACCAAAGATGAAATCGTGAATATGTATCTGGCAGGAAAATATAAGGCAGATGACAAAGTTCTTTGGTCAGATATCAGATCTGACTGGCCTAAGGAAGAAATCAAATTCTATGGACCCAACGAAAACCACGGAACTTATGAGTTCTTCTTTGAAACTATTTTGGAAAAGCAAGAGATGGTAAAGACAGCTAACCTTCAGCAAGAATACTCAACACTGGTAGACTTAGTTTCCAAAGATAAAAATGCTATTGCCTTCTTCGGATTTGGATACTATGTGAACAACCAAGATAAGCTTCAAGCAGTAGCGGTTGATTTTGGTAATGGTCCGGTCGAACCTACTCTAGAAACAATCGGAGAAGACCTCCCTTATGCTGGGTTTACCCGTCCTGTATTCACTTATCTGAATCTCGTACATGCTAAGGGAAAACCAGAAATATTAGATTTTGCTAAGTATGTCGTATCAGACCAAGGTGCTGAAAGATTAGCAGGAGAAAACGGATTTGCACCTTTCCCTTCATCAGTTTACGAAGGTTATCTGAAACAATTAGAAGCAATTTAATAAATTCTATAAGAAATAATAGTTTGACTTTGAGATGAGAAGACTACCATGCTTCTCATCTTTAAGCTGTTCTAAAGATGAGTGACTTATATAATTAAATTTCAGGACGGAGAGGTTTAATGAACAAGAGAAACGATGTCCGGGACATAATCAAAAATAATATAAAGAACAGAAAAAATCGAATTGAAATGATTATGCCTAAGTTTTTTTTGATAGCGGGCTCAATTTCAATATTAACAACCATTGGCATTATTTTGACTTTGGTAGTTGATGCCTATCACTTTTTTGAACAAGTACCTGTCAGAGAGATTTTCAGTACAGATTTAGCCCCCCTAGGTGTTAACCCTTCTTTTGGAATCTTACCGTTAGTTAATGGGACTATTATTACTTCTTTGATTGCGATGTGTGTAGCAGTTCCGGTAGGATTAACTGCTGCAATGTATCTAAGTCAATTCGCTACAGATAACACGAGAAAA
>JADQBO010000159.1 GCA_016278585.1 Desulfosporosinus sp. | reverse complement strand
AATGGCATAGGTCTGTGTATCCCGTTCCACAATCTCTATCTCCTTTATCCTTTGTCTGTGTGTTTCTATCTAATCGTTCTTAATCTGTGTAATCTGTGTAATCTGTGGTTCCCCGTTCCCGTATTGACAATGTTTCTTTTTGTAGGTATAAAAAAATGCGGGATTTTATGCCGTTATTTGAGTCCTCTTAACACCACATCCACGATTGCTTTGTGGTCAATCTCATTTAGGGGCTGTGGATTCATAAAAACCCTTTGCTTAGAGAACAGATCAAGGGATCCTGCGATGCAGTAGGTGGCTAACTCTTCATCAAGATCTGCTCGGATCTCTCCGTTTAGTTTCGCTGCTTTAACCATCTCTGTATATTGTTTTAGGATAGCAATATGTTCCGCAAAGAGCTGAACACGAATTTCCTTAGATAGTGTACTAACCTGCATAACAATTTGCACAATATCCATATGACTACTCAAAAACTCAGCATTATAGCGAGAGCATTTTTGGAGCCTTTCCTCAATAGTTTCACCTTTTTCCAGGCTCTCTTTCAACCCGAGGCGAAATTCCTCGATACTGAATTTAAGGATTTCTTCAAATAAGCGCTCCTTGCTTTCAAAGTACTCATAAACTGTGCCTTTACCGATACCCGCCTCTTTAGCGATAGACTCCATCTTAGCGCCGTCAAAGCCATATTCAGAAAAAACCCGAATAGCTGCTTTTATAATATCTGTCTGTTTTTCTTCTCTCGACGCCATAGGTGCCATCTCCTTAAACTGAGTGGTTTAGAGTCTGTTTTGAGCGTTTCATTTCCCTTTTGCGTTTTCTAGACTCTCGAATATCTTCAAAGATTGTATAGATAACCGGAACCAGTAACAGCGTTGAAAAAGTTGAGAAGGTGAGTCCGAAAATAACCACGATGGCCATCGGTGCCATGGTTTCCGAACCTTCCCCGATTCCTAAGGCCATAGGCATTAGCGCAAGGGCGGTTGAGAGTGTGGTCATCAGAATAGGTCGTAATCGAATTGGCCCGGCGTTTTCGATAGCCTCTTCCCGCGCCTCTCCCCGTTCTCGGCGTTTAATAATGTAATCCACTAAGACAATAGTATTACTTACTGCAATCCCTACTAACAGAATCAAGCCGATAAACGCGGGAACGCTTAAGGTTGTGCGGGTAACAAAGAGCCCCAGCATCCCACCTGAAAATCCCATAGGCAAGGATAAAATGATCGTAAACGGGTGTAATAAGGATTCGAACTGGGAGGCGAGAATCATGTAAACGAGCAGGATTGCCAGCACTAAGGCGAGACCTAAATCCGCAAAGGATTCCATGAGTTCTTCATTTTCTCCCACCACTTCATACGTGTATCCATTGGGCATTGGATAGCCGTTTAGCTTAGTTTCGATATCCGTCGTAACACTCATCAAATCTCGGTCCATAATCTGACTCGTGACATGAACTACTCGGGTCTGCCCCGTGCGCTCAATCATCACTGGACCACGTCCCAGCTCGACTTCGGCCACTTGACTTAAGGGAACGGTAATCCCCGACGGTGTGTGAATCGGAGTCTGTCCTAAATTGGTAAGACTCGTCTTAAAGGTATCATCCCCACTGAGGACTACATCAATTTCCGTTCCTTCATACCGATAGCGTGTTGCGGTTGTTCCAGAAATAGTCCCCTTGACCGCTTGTGAAATCTGAGCAGCTGATAAACCATATTGGGCGGCGTTTGATCGATTGACACTTACTACGACTTCCGGTACCCCTTCCGTCATGCTCGTTTTAACTTCGCGAGTTCCTTCTACTGACGAAATGACTTCTTGAATATCCATGCCTATCTGCTTGAGTTGATCAAGTTCTTCTCCTTTAATTGCAATATCAATAGGAGCTGCAGCTCCACCCATCTGCATATTATCGGTAATCTCAACCTTAATCTCAGCTCCGGGTATGTCTTTAGTCAGAGAGCGAATCTCATCACCCACCTGTTCGACGCTCCGCGTTCGGTCATCCAAATCTATGAGTTGGACACTGATTGAACTGATATTTGAGGTATTACCGCCCAGAGAAAACCCTCCGCGGGACCCAATTTGGCTAAAGACTGTTTCGATCTCCGGAATCTCCTCGAGTTTTTCTTCAATCTCTAAAACCGCAGCTTCAGTGTCCTGAAGTTTTGCCCCATCGGGCAAAGTCGTATTAATTGTTAATTGCCCGATATCTGCCACAGGCATAAATTCTGCTCCTAATTTAAGAGCGGACACCCCCGAGAGAAGAAACACCAGAGTGGCAATCACCATGACGGTTTTGCGATGATGCAAGGCATAGTGTAAGAATTTTCTATAAGTCAGTTCAACTCGTTCGAAGATCCTATCAAACCCATGACTTAAGCGGTCAATCGCCCCTTTAACTCCAGTCCGTCCCTCTGGAACAGATTCCGCCTTTAAAAGCAAGGCAGAAAGTGTCGGAACTAGGGTCAGCGAAACGACAAGTGAGGCCAGCAGAGATATGGCAAACGTCATCGCTAACTCTCGGAAAATCGTCGCTACCATTCCCTCAACAAAGACGATTGGCAGAAAGACCGCGACTGTAGTTAACGTAGAGGCGAAGACGGCCATCCCGATCTCGGAGACCCCTTTAATAGCAGCCTCAACTCTAGAGTATCCTTCTTTGCGATGTCGATGAATATTTTCCAAAGCCACGATATTATCATCCACCAAGCGTCCCATGGCCAGAGTCAAACCCCCAAGGGTCATCATATTAATCGTGATCCCTGTGAAATAAAGGACAGCAAAGGTCGCCATCATGGCAATTGGAATCGCTGTTGCGGTAATAAAGGTGGTTCTAATATTATGGAAGAAAAGAAAGACCACCACGATGGCTAAAATTCCACCTAAAATAGCTTCGTTTTGAACGGTTTTAATAGATTGCTTAATGTCGACAGACTGGTCCATGACTGTATTAAATTTTAGATCAGGGTATTCTTTGGCAAAGGCTGCAAGGGTTTCATGAACCTCATCGGCGACTTTAACAGTATTTGTGCCCGATTGTTTTTGAATAGCGATTGCAACGCTTCTCTCCCCATTCGCTTTGGCAATCGCAGTGATGTCTTTATGTCCTATACCTACATCTGCGATATCTTTTAATCTGATTTGCCCTCCACCGGGTAGTGGAATTAGAAGGTCTTTAATTTCATTTACCGATTTAAACTCACCGGTTGTTCGGATCGTGAGTTCCTGCGCTCCCTTTTGAACCTGACCCCCTGGGGCATTCAAGTTTTCAGCCCCGATGAATTGGGCTAAGGAACTAATAGTCAGGCCATAACCATTCATTTTCTCGAGATGGGTTTTAATCTCAACCTGATCCTCATATCCTCCGATTATCGAAACAGATGC
>JADQBO010000376.1 GCA_016278585.1 Desulfosporosinus sp. | reverse complement strand
TGTGCTCTTCCGATCTCTTATGCCTTTATTAGGGTGACTTTCAGGATATGTGTGGACTGTGATATGACTTTTATCAAGATGAGCTACGACCGCCGAAGGATAAGGGATATTTAGATCTTCAGAGGGTGTTTCGCCTATTGTATCGGTTACTTGTTCTTCAGAAACAAGCATAGTCACACTAGCCCCTTGAGGATCGTAATCCTGTTTAGCAATGTTTAGAATGTGTGCTCCGATGATATTGGCTACTTCTGTAAGTATCCTGGCTAGACGGTCTGAATTGTATTCTTCATCAATATATTGAATATAGTCTTGCCGGTGTTCAGGTGACTTTGCATAACAGATGTCATACATGTTGAAACTAAGAGTTTTTGTAAGGTTGTTAAAACCGTATAATTTAAGTTCTTTGAGCTGTTTGATTTCCATTATTTATCCTCCAAAAACTTATTAAAACACTATATGATAAAAAAAATAATCGACTCAATTAAGTTTCGTCTATGTTAGCAAAAATTATATTACGAGGTAAGTGATATTTGGAACTAAGATTAAAAACTTTAACATTGAACACATGATACACAGCATACTGTACGATATTTATGGTAAAAATATTCACTAATTATTAATTAACCAAGAAATTTAACAAGAAATTTAAGAATACCAATATTTACAGGGATATTGCCATTGACGTGCTTGTCTCTTTGCGATATAATCTCTCTTGTTCACTAAATTCATCAGAAACAAAATAATGTTTTGTAGTTTAAGGAACATTGGAGAGGTGGCTGAGTGGTCGAAGGCGCCCGCCTGGAAAGCGGGTACATTGGGCAACCGGTGTCGAGGGTTCAAATCCCTCTCTCTCCGCCATTTTAGAGGTTTTGAGCCAAAGTATTCAACTTCGGCTTTTTATTAATTATAAACCAAAAATTCGACTAGGCGAACATCGTCGCCAGTAGGGTCCATTCTAGCCATTCTTGGCTATAGGGATACTCCGGCCATTTTATGGCCAGCGCTTGGCGGCTAGCCAAGTTTTCTATAGTTTGCTATAATTGATTTAGCCGTACTAGATGGGGAGGTAGCGGTTCCCTGTAACTTGCAGCCCGCTCTAGCAAGGTGGAATTCCCGCGAGAGGGCCACGCCTGTGAAGCTGTCTTTGGTAGGCGGCGATGAGATTTTGGTCTTACGCAACAGGACACTCCGAACCGTGTCAGATCTTGACGGAAGCAGCACTAAGGAGAGCGTTTTGTGTGCCGTAAGGTTGCCTGAATTGAGTTTGCCGATCAAGGTAACGTTCGGAGGCGCTGGTTCGATCAAGGGTGTACGGCTATTAAATAATAGATGAAGGTGGTCATGTACCATCTTTTTTGGTATATGACAAACTATTTATCGAGGGTGAAAGTATGGCTTATTTAGCGCTTTATCGTGAATGGCGTCCAAAAATGTTTAGAGACATAGTAGGTCAAGAGCATATTACTAAAACCTTGGTCAATGCTCTAAAACAAGAGAGAATTGCGCATGCCTACTTATTCAGTGGCCCGAGAGGGACGGGTAAAACGACCGCTGCTAAAATCTTGGCCAAGGCCTTAAATTGCGAACAGCGAGACGGTCAAGAACCCTGTAATCATTGCCCTTCCTGTATCAGTATTGACCAAGGTTCGGCAATGGAAGTCTTTGAAATCGATGCGGCTTCAAACCGCGGTATTAATGAGATTCGCGATTTAAGAGAAAATGTAAAACTAAGCTCGATTCAAGGGAAACATAAGGTTTATATTATTGATGAAGTACATATGTTAACGACAGAAGCGTTTAATGCCTTGCTCAAGACATTGGAAGAACCTCCTCCACATGTTGTTTTTATTTTGGCTACGACCGAAGTACAAAAAATACCTTTGACAATCCTTTCTCGTGTTCAACGTTTTGAATTTCGTCGGATCCCAATTAAAGATATTGAAAAGCGACTAGCTGAAGTGTGCACCTCTTTAAAACGGCAGGTTAATCCAAGTGCTTTTACGGTAATCGCTCAAAAGTCCGAAGGGGGTCTTCGAGATGCCTTAAGTATTTTAGATCAATGTCTTTTGCAGAGTGACCCGATCGGAGTAGAAGAAGTATATCTAGTACTAGGAATGGTTGGTGAAACCTATAGTGCCCGACTAGTCGATGAAATTATTGCGTCCGATTATGGTAGATGTTTAAACTTTTTATCGGAAGGTATTCAGCAAGGGAGAGATCCACGGCAGATTATCCGAGAACTCTTAGATTATCTACGTCAAATGTTGTTAACTGCAGCAACGGGAGAAACTCCAATGGTAGCACCTCATGTTCAAAATGAGGTGGTAAAGCAGAGTGGGAAAATTGGAATTTCTCGAATTTTAAACTGGATTTCAATTCTATTACAAGGAGAAGGCCAGCTTAAATATGCGTCTAATGCTCGATTGGCTGCTGAGCTCTTATTGGTCCAGACTATTCATGAAAGTCAACCTTCAGCAGTTACTGGGGAGGGAGAAGTTCTAAAACGGTTGTCAGTGCTTGAACAACAGATTCAAGGTCTAGGTGTTGCTAGTAAGGAGCTTACTGAAAGTAAGTTATCCACCAGTTCTAAAGTAAGTCGGATAAATACACGAAACGGTGAAGTAAAAACAGCGGATTCAGGGAAAGTTAAAAGTTCAGAGAACTCTGCAATAGCGAAAAACTCTGATTTAAGTATAGAAGGTATCCAAGCACGTTGGAATGACATTATGGACCAGGTCAAAAAACGAAAAAAGTCAACCCAAGCCTTTTTAATGGAAGGTAAACCGGCACAGCTTGAAGGAAACACCTTAACAATTCTTTTTCGCGAAGGTTGTTCTTTTCATAAGGATAAAGTTAATCAACCTGAAAATCGACAGACGATCGAGGAAGTTCTTAATCAATTATTTGGAACTAGTTTAACACTGCAAAATTTTATGGAAAATGAATTTAAAACTATGGAACCTCAGGAGAGCCAAGACTTAAAAAGTCAAGAACAAGATTTGATTGACAAAGCTAAAGACATGTTTGGGTCAGACCTTGTGGTGGTAAGGGAATGAATACTAGCAGATAGTATTGACCAGTAAAGAAATAAATTAAGATGGGAAGTGTTTTTTAAAATGGCAGGTTTTAAAGGAATGGGCGGCGGTATGGGTGGTAATATGAACCAGATGTTAAAGCAAGCACAGAAAATGCAAGAAGATATGGCTAAAATGCAAGAGGAACTTCAGACTAAAACCGTAGATGCTTCTTCCGGAGGTGGGATGGTTCAAGTTGTCGTAAGTGGAAAAATGGAATTAGTTGAGTTAAAGATCAAGCCAGAGGCTGTTGACCCAGAGGATGTAGAAATGCTGGAGGATCTGGTTAAAGCGGCATTAAACGAAG
>JADQBO010000011.1 GCA_016278585.1 Desulfosporosinus sp. | reverse complement strand
AAAAATGGCGAAGATGGAAGTCAATGAGGAGCGAAAATTATCAATTATCTCAAAGGATTAAATCGGTCTTTTATCAACTTTGGCAAATATTTAATTGCAATACAAGGGATTTGTAGTTTGAGTTAAAAAGAGTATTTATATAATCTGTGTAATCTGTGGTTAATTAACTGGGACCTGAATAGTCATCATAACTTATCCGTTTTAAAAACGGAATCAGGAAGTGGTACTCAAATCACGGATGAAGGGGAGGAGACAATGGTGTTGAAGAATCTCAAGGGAGAACAAGGAGAACATTCTCAAGCCGAGTCGATAAATACTGAGGGAAAATCCGACACCAGCGCAATACAGGACTTACTCGCGACAATTAGACTCTGGATTTGGGGTCCCAAAAGGATGTCTCCTTTAGAGCAAGTTGAAGATATTGGTATCAGTGAACCTAAACCAGACAAAGCTGATGGAGCTTCTTCAGAAGCAAGTTTAAGCAATCAGGAAGAAGGCAGTCAAGGATATATATTAGATGAAGGTTTGGCAGAAGATCAGAAAAATACCGAAGGGCTCGATTTGGGAAATCAGGCAGAGAAAATTGTCCGCGGAATTGAAAGTATTGAAGAATATCAAGTGGAAAATAGCCCGGAAAACACAGAAATTTATTTAGAACAGGTCGAGGGCTCGAAAGTAGGGAAAATCCCTGCTAAAAAGAGCTTTAGAAAGCTCCTTGTCATCCCGATTCTAGTTATCTTATCATTACCCGGCTATAAATTATATGGATTTATTACCGAGCCAAAGCCCCCCAGTGAAGAGGTAGTCGCTGCTTTCAGCGGTAAATACCTTACTAAACAAGAGCTATCTAATAATATTAGTTTAAAGGGATATAAAGACCAAGAACACGGTTTATGCGAAAAACATGGGTTCGACCACAGTAAATGCGACAAGACCGAGGTTTGTGAAACCCATCCTATACACAGTATGGAAGCATACCAGCAGATCATAAAAATAATGGCAGTCCAGAAAATTGTGGATGATTGGGCAAAGGAGAAAGGCATTACTCAGAAAAATGAGGTGAAGCATGATTTTCAACATCTTGTGGAAGAGGTCAGCTTGGATAATCTAGTGGATAAAGTGCACAAAGACCAGCTTTCTCCTGACAAGATAGAGAAGGGTGCAATACAAACGTATTATGAAGCCAACAAAGATCAATACAAGGATAGGCCTTTTAGTGAAATTGAGGGTGAAATCAGAACTATTTTAGCCGCTGAGAAGGATAGGGAATTCTTTCCGGAGTACATCGAAAGGCTAAAAAGAACGCAGCCTTGGATGTGAATTATAATATTTTGAAGGTAGATGACCCGACGGAAATGGAAATGCGAGACTTCTATGAGAAAAACATGGAAAAATACTTTGAGCCCAAAAAAGCTAGAATACTAGCTATTCAGTTGGATATATCTGGATCAGAGGGTGAGGTTCTTAAAAAGGCTAATGAAGCATTGGGCAAGATAATGAGCGGTGAAAGCTTTGAGGAGGTCTCTAAAAGGTATTCTAATAGTAAACAGTTAGATGACTTCTATGTAAAGCAGGGCGAGAATGGAATAAATTTTGAAGACAAGGTATTCAGTCTCCAAGTTAACGAAATGAGTTCTGTTTTTAAAGAGGGGAACAGCTTCTATATTGTGAAGTGCCTTGAAAAACAGGAAAAACGACAGAAAACCTTTGGTGAAGCGCTAAACGAGATTAAAGCAGGCGTCTTAAGTGAAAAGGAAGATAAGCAGTATGAATTAAGAAAAAATGAAGCCTCATTTAGTATTCACGGTAAACGATTTACTGCTTGATCAGAGTTGAAACGGGTACATCGGATGCAGAAAAGACTCGGGCCCGCCAGCGGATCGATGAAGCGCTGCAAAAACTTAAAGAGGGGGCTGACTTTGCGGCAATCGCGAAAGAGTATTCAAATGATCCGACAGCATCGGCAGGGGGTGAAATAAAAGAATGGCTCTATGATAATGATCTCCTTGACCAAGTACTGAAAAAAAATATCTTTAAGCTCCAACCAGAAAAAATAAGCGGTGTTTTTGAATATGAAGGCGGGTACTATGTAGTGAAGTTGCGGCAGAACGAAGATAATAAGCAGAAGACGTTTGAGGAGGTTAAAGCGCAATTAAAAGAGGTTCTGTTGGATGAAAAGCACTACGTGAAGGAAGCGGAGCTGGAGAATGAACTCCTTGAGAAGTCGCAGCTTGTAATCTATAATTCTTCTCTTAGAAAGATGCTGAAGGAAGCAACCATAAATTAAGAAATAAACAAGTGAAGGAAGGTGATGGTCGTGGAAAGAAAAGAGCGTACAATTTTAATTGCCGTTTTTGCAAATTTGATTCTCATCGTTTTACGTTTTTTCCTGGCAAATATTTCTGGGAGTCTGGGATTGAAAGCGAATGCCTGGTATTCCCTTACAGACGTTTTTGTTTCGTCAGTGGTTTTCCTGGGACTATTCATAGGGCGTATAGGGGTAAGGGAGGTAACGAAGGCAACGAAGGTCATAAGCAGGCTGGAAAATATTCTTGCCTTGTTTGTATCAGTTTTTATTTTCTATATGGGTATTGAGATATTGTTTGAAGCCTTAGGAAATGAAGGAAAAGAACTGAGATATGTTGCCGTTACGGCTGCTGGTGCATTCCTAGGGGTCATAATAAACTACTTTATGGCTCGTTATAAATTGTATGTAGGAATGGAGACCAACTCCCAAAGCCTTATTGCCGATGGTTATCATTCCAAGATGGATATGTACATTTCTATTGCAGTTTTAGTTGGCTTGATTGGTTCTTTATTCGGTATGAACAGTTTAGATAAAATAACGGCCATCATAGCTATGGTATTTATATTTATAGCCTCTTATGAAATCTTCATGACCAATCTGAAAACGCTCAGTTCAGGAGAGGCTCACAGGGATGACCACGAGCATTCACACTTTAACGTTTCTTTCAGAAATAAGAAAATGCTGGCAGGAGTTTGTATGGTTTTTGCTGCAGCGTACATGGCGTCAGGGATATTTTATGTAAAATGGGATGAACAGGGAATTGTGAGGAGATTCGGAGCTGTCACTAAAGAGAAGGTATCTCCCGGGCTGCATTATAAGTTACCGTTTCCTATCGAGAAAGTGGTACTAGTAAAGAAGGACAACATTAGGAATGTACAGAGCGGTACTAATTTATTACTGTCAGGGGATATCAATCTTGTAAATATTAACATGGGAATCCAATACAAGGTCTCTAATGCTGTAAATTATTCGCTCAAAGTCAACAATCTGGATAACTTAATTAAGGCGGTGGCGACCACAAGCATTCGCCAAGTAGTGGGTGATAAGAATATTGATTTTTTATTGTCTACTGGAAAAAAT
>JADQBO010000431.1 GCA_016278585.1 Desulfosporosinus sp. | reverse complement strand
AATTCCTATGAGCAAATCACATTCTGTTGTAGCCATATTTGCTGCATAGGTCCCGTGCATTCCAACCATGCCTAAGAATTGTGGATGATCATTTGGTATACAACCTAATCCCATTAATGTTGAAATGACCGGAAACCCGCTTAGTTCAATTAACTCTTTTAACTCTCCAGATGAATCAGACAGATTGACCCCGCCCCCTACGAATATGAGTGGCTTTTGGGCTAATTTCATTTCTGCAAAGACTTTATGGATTATTTCAGGGTTACCTGAGTACACAGGGCGATAACCACGTAATTTAACCTCATTAGGATACTGATAATCAAAGGAAGCTGCAAAAACATCCTTAGCAATATCAACAACCACAGGGCCTGGTCTTCCCGTGCGAGCAATATAAAAGGCTTCTTTTAGTGCTGCTGGTAAATCCTCAACCTTTTTAACCAAATAATTGTGCTTGGTAATGGGAGTCGTAATACCCCGAATATCTGCTTCTTGAAAGGAATCTCTACCAATCAGAGGGACGGAAACTTGACCCGTAATGGCCACTAAAGGGATTGAGTCCATATAGGCTGTGGCAATCCCGGTTACCAGATTGGTGGCCCCTGGGCCGGAGGTGGCAATAACCACTCCGACTTTACCGGTAGCCCTAGCATAACCGTCGGCCGCATGGACTGCTCCTTGTTCATGCTTAGTGAGAATATGTCTAAAATCTGCTTGGTACAATGCATCATAAAGTGTTAACACTGCCCCGCCTGGATATCCAAACACCACGTCTACCTTTTCATTTTTTAGGGATTCTATAATTGCCTCTGCTCCAGTAATATTCAAATTACTGACCTCACTTTCAAACATCCTATACTCCCTAGTCAATCTTCTTTACCATTGATGACTTACTGTAAACCTATTTTCTTTACAATTATAGCATAAAAAGGACACCGTAAGAGAGTATTGCTATACCCCCATCCTTTTTGGATTCAACGTATAATATTCTTAAGATAGAACAAAGTGCTCCGCATCTTACGCGCAGCACTTTTAAAAACTGGACTTTATTAGTTTTCTTCAACATAACGTGAAATAAAGGTACCAATAACCAAAGCCCACACAGGAGCACTAATACTAAAGAGGCTTATATTCGATAGAGCAATGACAAATGTAAATGCCGCACTCAATTTCATGGTTGGGTTAGAGAAACCTATAGACAAGCTATTTCCAAACACGCCTAGCAAAGCAAAGCCAACCAGTATTGACACAAACGCCGATGGCAACGACTGTATTAAAGGAACCAGTTTCCACGCAAATAAGCCAAATAAAAGGATGATGATCCCTGATACGACCGCTCCCATATAACGTTTCTCCTTCGGACCTGCTTCTTCATCCGAACAAATTGCCGTCATCATTCCTGCCACATTAGCTGATTGTCCTCCAAAAAAACTTGTGATAATGGAAAAAATACCATTGAAGGCTATAACCCGGTTTACGGGAGGGCGATAATCATTCTGTTCCAAGGCTCCAATGCCAACCGCTGCATCATTGCTCAAAATAAGTAGGGCAAGAGGAATCGAAACCGAAAGGAAACTCAGGAGGTTAAAGACAGGGAGTTGAAGGGTTGGAAACACAAACGACGATGCCAACCCTCCACTATATAAGGGCTGTGTCAAAAGTAAGAGTGTAAAGCCTGTGACAATAGCCGCAACCATGGGGGGAATTCGTTTATTCCATTTGCTAAAAATCAGGTATGAAACTAGGGATACTCCACCCACCAGCGGAAGTTGGTCAACGGAAGCGACAAAACTAACCATATACTTCGTAATCATTCCCGCTAACATCACCGAGATGATTTGTTTAGGTACATATTCGAGAAGTTTTGAAAAAACACCCAGATAACCAATTAGTAGCATCAAGAGGCCTGTAAACATATAGGAACCGATAAGCTGATGATAGCTAAACTGGGTCGTAACGGTGGCTAGAAAGGCAACTCCCGTAATCGAGTGGGCACCTACAATAGGCATACGATAATACAGTGGAATCAAAATACTATAAATTCCGCCGAACACATAAACAGAAAACATCCAAAGAATCGTCTGTGTCATTGTAAAATTACCGTTAGACGCAGCTTCCAATATAATAACGGGGGGACCTGTTATCGCTAAAAGCCCTGATGCAATTCCTGCAGCAATATTTTTATAATGTAAATCTCCTAAATAACCCATGCTAATCTCCTATTTGCAGTTGACAGTTGGGCAATTAGTACACGCAACTGAAACTTGTTGTCAATATTAAGGACTCTCCATTAGTACTTTCAGCGTAAAGTATGGAAATCCTGCCTGAATCATACTAAGATTTCACGTTTTTAGCAATGACTATTTTGTCACGTGAAGACAAAAAAATAATTGGGATAATTATGCTTTTTATAGTAAACTTATTTATAGACACTTTTTAATTGGGATCTATTTATGATAGTCTAAAAAACTCCCAGAAATTGATGGAGTTATACAAGGAGGGTTATCAATGCTTAAGTCCGATCCCGTACCAGAAATCAGGATCTGGAACAAGACCTTTTTTTTAATTCTGGCAGTATCATTTTGCATGTTTTTATCAATGTACATGCTACTCCCAACGCTCCCTGTATATGCTCAAACTATAGGAGGAAACGAAACTATAGCCGGAACAATTGTTGCTCTATTTACCCTTTCCGCAGTTTTAGTACGCCCTTGGTTTGGTAACTTGCTTGATCAAAAAGGAAGAAAAATTATACTCATTATCGGGATTTGCATTTTTCTTGTTTCAGTCCTCGCCTACCACCTTGCCTTCTCCATCATTACCTTGCTCGCTCTAAGAGTCGTTCACGGTATTGGATGGGGCGCCTCGACTACCGCCACAGGAACGATGGCTTCTGACGTAATTCCCGCTGTCAGGCGGGCCGAAGGAATGGGTTATTATGGAATAGCCGCTACAATTGCCATGTCTCTTGGGCCGGCATTAGGCTTATACCTAGTGGAGTACAGCACTTACTCCGTTTTATTTACAGGCGCAGCGATTCTAGCCGCCATAGGACTGGCGGGTTCTTTTTTTATCAATTATGAACCCCCGCGTAGTAACGCCCAAGGAGCTAAGCAAGGGGCTAAGATTCCACCTGTTAAAGGGGTTATTTTAGAGAAAACTGCGCTCCCTCCGGCTCTGGTATTGTTCTTTATCACCTTGACGTATGGTGGAATAGTAAGCTTTTTACCATCCTACGCGAACTTCCGGGGAGTTGAAAACATAGGCATATTCTTTACTGTTTATGCCCTTGTGCTGTTGTTTGGACGTCCGATCATCGGAAAAATGGCTGATCGATATGGCCCCCGAAAGTTCCTAGTTCCCGGAATAATATTGATCGCTGTTGCTTTGCTTTTGCTGGTAAAA
>JADQBO010000429.1 GCA_016278585.1 Desulfosporosinus sp. | reverse complement strand
ACCCGAAACGGCGGGCCCCGCTCCCAGCTGCAGGATAACCGCGCTCTGAGCTCAGTTAGCTCGCCGAGGTTACGAGGGGAGATCCACTGAGCGGCAGCCCCAGGACCAACAGCGCATGCTCAAGAGGACTGTGCTGCCGACTTATAGTTCAAGCAGGATGACTAGCAGCTCTGTCCTTTTTGATCGATGTTTTTGTTGCTGCAGTATTACGAGGCCAGAGATTGAGCAAGTAAAACAGGGAACCTTGGATGATTGTGCACCACTATCATGCTAGATAGCTGGACTCCATACAACTCTGGGAGCTATGTTTCACCATATTTAAAAAGAGTTGTTCCGGAACATTGAAAGTTCGAACTGATATAATTGGACTCATTGACCTTTACTTTATTTAAATTTATAATTGTCTTAACAGATCCCACCACGCCTCTTCTTTGGAAAGCGTACCACGGTGGGCCATTTTTTTTATGATGGCTGTTTAAGTGTGTTAGATAGAGCTGTCAAACCACCTACAAGCTATGAAGAACAACTAAAGATACTAAAGGACAGGAATCTTATTATTCCATCTCAAATAAGAGTTTTGAAAGTTCTGGAGACTATCAATTATTATTCTTTATCTGCCTATTTTTTAACCTTAAAAGACAAAGGCGATATTTCTAAAGAGGGTACTACGTTTGATAAGATATATAATCTTTATGATTGAAATTACCTTTCGTACTCACATCGCCTATTATATTGCCATAATTTTGGCCCTCTAGGATATATGGAAAGTAATAATTCTATATCCCATAGCCAATTAATAGATGAGCTTCGCAAGGAACTTAGTAGAAGAAGAAAAAAAGGAATATTTGTTACGCATTATGATGATGTTTATGGGGCTAATATCCAATATGACTCGTTATCGAAAACCAGGACAAAAGCAATATCAAAGGAGCATTATCAAATACCGTATAGCTTTATACAAAATTGGCTTCGAGTTCTTTTCCAATTACGCAATGTATGTGCTCACTATGGTCGACTTTACAACAAAAAGCTTGTAGTCAAACTGTTATTAGATACTAAAGCAGCTAAGATCGTAGGCAATAATAGAATATTTGGTGTCATATTTGAGAAGTTACGCCGAATAGTTGAAGCCGGATAGGTATTTTTATCGGTAGTGAAAATGAATGAAATAGTACAAAAAGCTAGGGATTCCGAAATTTGAGGAGGCGCCTGGCTTTTTGTTTGTTATTGTTTTGATCATGAAGCCTTATCGCCTTATCTAATGTAATGGGCTTTAAAGTGACTAGGGCAACCGACGATGGCCTAGCTAGAACGCTTCGTTATAATCGCTCAACAAAACATGGAATTTGTCGAATCTGTCAATCTACATAAATTTAATTGTCGCAACTATAGAGCCTGTGTCTAATGGGTAGGTAAATCTAGGTATAAACAGAATATAACAAATAAAATTACTTATGATCGGGACTAAACACTTAAGAGAAACCATTTGCTTGTCGCTGTTAAACCCTTTAATTATTGTGCTGATATAAAAAGTATTAATGAAGTTAGTAAGCAGTGTCTATATTTAACATATTTGAAGAAAATACAAAGGAGGACAAGTATGTATTTATATGTAGCTTTTTTCAACGAGAGCACTATTATGGGAAAAAGGTGCTATTTTCCAAAGCAGTATTTAGAACCAATCAAGATGGTGTTCCCGCACTATCAAGAACTAAATAATGCTGAAATAGAAGGTTGTATCGGTTTCTTAAAGGGTCTCGATAATAAGAATAAAAATTGTTTTGTTATTAATACAAGGAATTTTAAAGTTGATGACAATTCTATTGTTTTTGAATTCGAAGTCGAAAAAGAATTGGACGTTACAAATGAGTTTATTGACAAATCATTATACAAATTTGCTAGACAGTCTAACTGGATAACTAATGAAATTAAGTATTATCCATTATTGTGTATACTTGAAAAAGCTGATTTTGACTTAGTTCGCAAGGGTACGCCAAAAACAAGAAAATTATCTAGTAACTCTGCTAAGATTGATGAGTTGAGATCAGAAAGTAACTGGAGTGGCCTTTGTGGTTTGTTCGAGCCACTTGAAAAGCTCTCTGAAAAGGAAGAAATTTGGCGTAATGATAATGATCTATACAGCCTAGGTTTCGCTTGTAGTAAGCTCGGAGAACCAAAAAATGGTCTGGAACGAGATAGGAATCATCTTGTGCAGGTCAAGCGATATCGTGAATTTGGCCTTGCTTTTTATAAAAGATGTCATGAACTTGAACCCACTAAATTCACCTATGCATCTGCTGTTGCATATAGGCATTATCAGAATATCAGTGAATTATTAAAACCAAAGGGAAGGCGTGATGGAAAGGTTTCAGATGAATTAGTTGAAGCAATTAAATGGTTTGATAAAACGCTTGAGATAAATCCCAATAGCATCAAAGACAACTACAGAAAAGGAAAATTGATATTAGGTAAGCAAATTGATAATTATAAAAGAACTCTTAAGGAATGGACAAAAGAGACTTATCAAGAAATTAACAAAATGGAACAAGTTGGGGTTAGTTGCTTAGAGAGAGTTATTGCTGATTATGAAGAGCTTAATTCCGAAAAATTAAAGTACTATCGAAATGAGTATGTTAAAACATTGTATTGCTTAGGATGTTACTATCTTGAAAAACCAAAAAATATCTGGAATGACTATGTGTGCTGTAAGATTCTTAATGAAAAATTTAACTATGATGTTTCGCATCAGGATATGCAATATATAGTGAAGGCAAAAGATTTTTTAGAGAAATGCTTTCTGGCTGAATCGGATATTTCGCTTGAAGGTGAATTGGACTTTGTTACCTTAGCTCGTTACGGAAAAGATTGGGCTGAATCCCCTATGGATAAACTATACCGTTTAGGACAGGTATATCTAGAAATGTTCCTTATAAAAAAGATTATCAATCAAAAAGATGACCTGAAAGTTGAAGTGTACGGAAATAATTGTGAAAAATATTTAACTGCGGCAAGACAGGTTGGCGAAGAATTCAAAAGAACACGTATTAGTGGTAGAAATACTTCTTTTATTAGTGAAAGGCTTGCCCATTACTATATTATTTCTGGGAATTATGAAAATGCGATTAAGCTAATAGAACGTCCACGTGAGAGTTTTATTAAGAATACATATGCCATAGCCTTGTTACTATCTGAACAATCTGATAGATTTAGCAAAGCTGAGCAAGCACTGAGTTTAGCGGCAGCTGATAATTATAATCAGGCAAAGGATATTTCTATAGCTTTGCAGGCATATGTCTATAAATTAAGTGGCAACCAGGAGAAATTGACTCAGTTCATTTCGGACAAGAAAGCGACACTAAATTCTGCAGGTGGTAAAGTGCTATTGCTGTTGGAAAAGAGTGAAGGTGCGTAATG
>JADQBO010000111.1 GCA_016278585.1 Desulfosporosinus sp. | reverse complement strand
CGAAACGTTAGAAATCCACACATGCTCCAAAATGATTTGTGGGCCCAAATTGGTGCCAATAAAATTGGGGTGGTTCGTTTAAGAGAATTACTCCATAACTACTCTCTAGCAAGGATAAAAGGGACGGTGAGTTATCTCTTAGATTATGCCGAGAAACTTACGCTTCAAGCGATTAAAGGAATGCCAGATGGAGATTACTCTGGTGAAGAGTGGGTTGATGATGATGGTTTTCAAGCAAATCCTATTAAAATTAAGGTGACGGTAAAGATCAGAGGAGAGGAACTGACCCTTGATTTTGAGGGGACTGACGATCAAGTTAAAGGGTTTGTCAATTCGGCGCTGGTAACGAGTACTACTGCCGCGTGGATTGGTGCCCTTTGGGCGTTAGGACCTGATATTCCTCGAAACAGCGGAGCATTTCGAGCGATTAAAGTTCGTTTGCCAGAAGGCAGTTTGGTCAATCCCCATGATCCAGCACCAGTTACGTTGAGTACGCTTACCCCAGCAAGTGAAATAATTAGTGCAATATTTCAAGCATTAGACCTTGTGGCAGGTGATCGATTGCCCGCTGGTTTTGGACGTTATTGTGGGCCCTCTTTTTATGGCATTGATCCTCGTAACCAGGAGTTTTATGTGGGATTTGCTTTCTGCGCTTTGGGTTCAGGCGGGGGAATATCGGGAAGAGATGGTTATCCTTATATGGCCCCTTTGTCAAACTATGGAGGAGTCCGTTCTCCCAACATCGAAGCCAATGAAATACAATACCCGCATTTAACCTTGTGTCATGAAATAGAAATCAATAGTGCGGGAGCAGGGATGTGGCGAGGGGGACCAGGAATTCGTTATAGTATGCAGTTTAATGGCGAACCGACTAATATTGTAATGTTCGGCGATGGGATGAAGATTCCACCGTTTGGCTCAGCTTCAGGAAAGCCTGGGAGCTTGAATTATGTTAAATTGAGAACGGAAGACGGAGAACAGATTTCTCTAGCGAGTAAAGAATGTGCACGTTCATTGCCAAAGGGGACGGTACTCACCGTGGTTTCTTCAGGCGGTGGCGGTTGGGGAGACCCATGGCAGCGTGACCCAGAGAGAGTATGGCAAGATGTCTTAAATGGAGTGATTTCTCGGAACAAGGCTAAGCAAGATTATGGGGTGGTCATGTTTGAGGAGGGGGTGGATTGGGTAGCAACGGCTGAACTTCGTTCTTAGTTATCGGGCGTTATAAATTGAATCCGTAAATGTTTTAGAAATATCCAATGAGTAAATCATTAGAAATACGAATAACACGATTAAAAGAAGATAAGAAATCCCAATTTTTAGCCTAAAACTAGGTTCAACGCTTAAATATTGAGCGGTATAAGATTTTTGTCGATACATGGTAATGACTTCATAAATTCCAAAGACCAAGACTAAGAGTAGTATATAGGCATGCAGTTTCCATATGAGAACAATGGCCATAGCTATACCAATTACCCAAATTAAGGGGGAGATTGCCTTTGAAATTCTACCTCCATCTAAGGCACCGAAGGGAAGCAGATTGAAGAGATTTATTAAGGCACTAAGATAGGCTAGTCCTGCCCAATAGGGATTAGTCGTCCATAAGAAGAGCCATAAACAGACAAACGTGATAAACGCTCCAGCCGCTGGTCCGCCAATAGCTACTATGGCCTCTTCCCGAACGCTTTTAGGTACACTCTTCATTTTAATAAATGCACCAAGAAAAGGGATAAAAGTAGGAGCCGAGACGTCTAAACCCAGAATCTTACTTGTTGAGTAATGACCCATCTCGTGGACGAAAATAACTGCAACAAAGCCTACAGCAAATAACCAGCCATAGATTTGAGCATAGAGAACGACGGTCAACCCCATAGTCAAAAAGGTTCCGGCAAATTTAGAAGCCTTAAGAAATGTAAACAGTAGTTTGCCGATTACTGCTAGCTTACTAAAGTTTAATAAGCCTAGGATTGCAGTAATCACGATACTTAGAATAGTTCTAGAGTTTTTTTTCTTTGGTTTTTTCACAAAATCATAATCACGTTCGTTTTCGTCGTAAAGCATTATAGCCTCTCCTTACGTTCCCTGGTTTCCTTAAGCAAAATTTTTAAAAAAATTTTATATTTATGCTTATGTGCTTACCCTTAGTTTATCACTGTTATATCTACTATTCTATAAGAGGATTAAGTACTGATTGATGTCTAGGATTACTCTATTGGAATAGTGAAAGATAGAAATACGTGATTTCTGTAGAAAAGAGTTGGAAGAGGATAAAACGTCTGTTATGATAGGATTATTGAACAACACTTGGCATTTCGTAATGAGTAAGTGTCAAAGGTTTGAAATGTAAGTTAAGATGTTCGACTTTTAGTGCCTCAGGAAACTGAGTCGAGTAATGAGAGTGAAGGTGGTTGCTAGATGTTTAAGATTACGGAAGATTGCATCGAAAAGAAATCCTTTACAGAGTACTTTAGTTCCGATGCGGAGAAAGGGACAGAAGAATTTGAGTTACTTATCAAAAAGTTTGAAGCGGGACCACAATTCAAATTTCGTATGCGAGACTATGATCAAGAAGTCTACTATATTGGTTATTCTGATGACTGCACTAGAAAAAGCGGCTTTGATCCATTAGATATGTATGGGGAGTATTATGGTTGCATTGACATTCAATATCTCAATGCAAACGGTGAGTATGAGAGACTGTAGGTTCATCTAGTTTAACTGTCCCCATATAATACGTAGAATATATGTATTTATGGGGATTTTATTATTTTGTTAAAATTGCTGCAAAAATGTCAGTTATGTGAAGATAGTTTATAATTTGTTAATATTTTGTTTAGAGAAAATCAAGATAATTAGACTAAACTATAGGTAGAGACTTCCTCGAATATGAGGAGCTATTCCAACAAATCTGGTATCAGGCCTGATCCCACGATGATTGTTGGATATCTGAGCGGCGAAGACCAGACGTGGACTTTGTCGCTCAATGTACATTAGTGTTGTAGGTGAACAATACTGGGATATTCAAAAATTATGATTAATTGAAAGGGAGGGGTTACGTATGGAAGGACTAGATTTTTTGCTAACTGCCATTTGTTTTTCGGTTTTAGGTTATGGATTTTGCTATATGACTCTTTCAGTTAATCATAAAACTAAAACCCAAAACGCAAATCCCAAAAATCAAAGGCAGTGTCGAGAACAATCTATTCAGCGACAAAGTGCATAATATACGAAGTTATGGACAAGGGGGCGTAGCGAAACTGAAGGTTTCTGTTACGCCCCCTTTTTATACTGTCAGAAAGAAACATTCAATTTATTGAGGGAGTATAAACTTTCGTTATATGCTGCAAGAAAGGCTAATATGTGCGAAGACCGTGTCTGCAAGAAGGGCTAATCCGTGCGAAGACAGTGTCTGCAAGAAGGGCTAAT
>JADQBO010000219.1 GCA_016278585.1 Desulfosporosinus sp. | reverse complement strand
ATGCGGAAGAATATCGGCAAGAACCAATTGTAGGGGCTTATCTGCGTTGGATACGATTTGCTGGAATTTTTGCAGCTCTCTTTGTTCTACCCCTTTGGTTAGGTGCAGCCCTAAATCCACAATTACTACCGGAATGGCTTGAGTTTATCGGTGTTACGAAACCAGCGAAAATCCCCTTGCTTATTCAAATCTTATTGGCTGAGTTTGGTGTGGATCTGCTGCGCTTAGGTACAATTCATACTCCAGGTCCTTTAGGGACTGCTCTGGGTCTGATCGCTGCTTTTATGTTGGGGGACATTGCCGTTAAAGTAGGATTGTTCACACCGGAAGTGGTTATGTATATTGCTATAGTATCAGTGGGAACCTTTGCAACGCCTAGCTATGAGTTAGGTTTAGCTAACCGTTTGGCGCGGTTGTTTCTAATCATTATGACGGGACTCTTTAATTTTATTGGGTTTTGGATTGGTGCAGCAGCGGTATTCTTTCTTTTATGGCGGACAAAATCCTTTGGTGTGCCTTACCTCTGGCCACTCCTACCTTTCGAGGCTAAGGCAATGAAGTCGATTTTAGTACGTTCTCCAGTACCGATCAGAAACAAACGTCCAAGTATTCTAAAAACACAGGACCAAGACCGTCAGCCTCAAGGTGGCGGCAAATAGAACCTGAAAGGATGCCAGAATTGTGAGAATTGGGTTTCCTCGTGCTCTTTATTATTTTGACTTTTTCCCCTTTTGGGCTGGTTTTTTTCATCACTTGGAAATTGATGTAGTAACTTCGCCCCCCACTCATCGTCAGATTATGGATCAGGGTTTAAAGAAAGCCAGTGACGAAACGTGTTTACCGCTTAAACTTTTAGCAGGGCATATTCAGGCCTTTAAGGATGTGGATTGGATTTTCTTGCCCCGAATCGTTAGCGTTGAATCAGATACATACACTTGCCCGAAGTTTTTGGGCATTCCCGAAAGTCTACTCCCAGCAGTTCCCCCTGGAATGTCTGTTCTGACGGTCACGCTAAACTGGCGTAAAGGTAAACGTCAGGTGCTAAAAGATCTTGAAAGTCTAGGTGTTCAACTGGGCAAAAGCAAGTCCGATATTGGCAAGGCTTTTAAGGAAGGCTTAGCGCGCCAAAAAAGGTATCAAGATTCTATGGGGGTAGGGTGGAATTTTGAAGAGAGAATTCGTGAGACTGAACAAAGTTCCTCTTCAATTGTTCCTGAGATCCCAACAGCAGCCCAGAATACTGATCTCCTGAGAATTGCCTTAATTGGTCATTCTTATTTAACCCAAGAATCTTATGCCAACCTTAATCTTATCAAAAAGCTTCGTGAGAAAGCGGAGGTTAAATTAGTTCAAAATGTTAATCAAGTAGACGTTGAGACAAATCTGTCTGGATTACGGAAAAGGATATTTTGGAGTCACTCTAAGCAAATCTTTGGTGCCGGAAATAAGTTTGTCATAGATGAAAAGGTTGATGGGATCATCTATCTTACTTGTTTTGGCTGTGGCACCGACTCCATAATACAAGAACTAGTATCACGGAAAGCCAGAGAACAACATAAGCCCTATATGTCGATTACCCTAGACGAACACAGCGGCGAGGCGGGTTTAGTGACTCGTCTTGAAGCCTTTTTGGATATGGTTGAAAGGAGGAGGGTCCATGAAGGTTACGTTTCCACATATGGGGAACGCTTGGATCGTAATTCAAACACTCTTTGAATCCCTTAATGTTGAGGTGGTGGTTCCACCCACTAATAGTAAACGAACCTTAAATTTAGGAACAAGGCTATCGCCGGAATCGGCCTGTTTACCCTTAAAATTAAATCTTGGGAATTATCTCGAAGCTGCCAGTGAAGGGGCAGATACGATCGTAATCACCGGAGGGATCGGACCCTGTCGTTTTGGTTATTATGGTGAAGTGGAACGACAGATTCTCCGGGATGCTGGGTATAATTACGAAGTTGTTACTCTTGAGCCGCCTGATGGAAGTTTGCTAGGATTGGCCAAACGTATTCGCTATTTAGCCGGAACGAAAAATTCTTGGGTAAAGATTCTTAAAGCGATGCGATTTGCCTATCTAAAAAGTGTGGCTTTAGATCGAATTGAAGATTTAATTCATGCGGCTCGACCAAGGCTCCCGGAACCTTTGCTCACGGAGAAATTATATGAAAAAGCTAGAATGCAGCTAGCACAGACGATGACGGAAAAAGGGGTTCAGGAGACTGTCCGCTGGGTACAAGAGAGTATTCGTGAACGTCAAGGGGGAGTTAATTCCTATGGGCATGAGATTTGCAAACCTTTACGGATAGGAATCGTTGGTGAGATTTATACAATTCTTGATCCCTTTAGTTCAGTGGGTATAGAGGAAGAACTAGGACATTTAGGGGTGGAAGTTGATCGCTCCATTTATCTATCGGGTTGGGTAGGGAGTCACGTCTTTCGAGGTCTCGCTCCAGGTTATCGATCAATTAAAACTTATGCACGTCATGCCAAAGCTTACTTACCGCATTTTGTAGGGGGACACGGTCAGGAAACCGTTGGAGCGGCCGTGAAATTTGCCCAAGAAGGGTATGATGGAATTATCCAAGTGTTTCCGTTATCTTGCATGCCAGAAATTGTAGCGGCCAGTGTTTTACCGAGGGTCCAAGACAAGTATAAGATACCGATTATGACTCTTATAGTAGACGAGCATACTGGGCAAGCAGGGATGCAAACTCGTTTGGAAGCGTTTGTGGATCTGCTCGAAAAGCCGCGCTTTCTACGCGAAAGTGGTTAAAGATAGGATAGTACAAATAAGATAAGGAGTGTTAGGTGTTGGAGGATGATAAATACTTTCTGGGTGTTGACGTTGGGTCAGTCAGCACGAATATGGTTTTACTGAGGTTAGACAATACAGTGAAAGACACACTTTATCTCAGAACACAAGGACGTCCGATTCAAGCTATTCAAGAGGGAATCAAACTTCTGAGATCTAAGATCGGAAATTCAGCTGAAATAATGGGAGTGGGAGCTACGGGTAGTGCCCGCCAGCTTGCCGCCACTTTGCTGGGTGCAGATGTTGTTAAAAATGAAATTACAGCCCACGCGGTGGCTGCTTCACGTGTCAATCCTCAAGTACGAACAATCCTTGAAATTGGTGGACAGGATTCTAAGATTATAATTCTCCGAGATGGGGTCGTTTCTGATTTTGCTATGAATACTGTTTGTGCAGCTGGAACGGGTTCGTTTCTTGACCAGCAGGCCTCGAGGTTGGGGATTAAAATCGAGGAATTTGGTCCTTTAGCCCTTAAATCGAAAAATCCTGTGCGGATTGCTGGACGCTGCTCCGTTTTTGCGGAATCTGATATGATTCACAAACAGCAGTTAGGTCATTCGCTAGCAGATATTTTAGCAGGATTATGTCAGGCTATGGTGCGCAATTATTTAAACAATGTGGGTAAGAACA
>JADQBO010000057.1 GCA_016278585.1 Desulfosporosinus sp. | reverse complement strand
ACTCAGTTAATTAACCACAGATTACACAGATTAACACAGATTTAAATAAATACTTCTCAAAATACAAATCCCTTTTATTGCAAGTAAATATTCGCCAAAGTTGATAAAAGACCGATTTAATCCTGAAGCTTTGAGATAATTGATAATTTTCGCTCCTCATTGACTTCCATCTTCGCCATTTTTCTATTCATAATCGTTCTTAATCTGTGAAATCTGTGTTAATCTGTGGTTTCTCTTATCGTTCTTTTATGTGTAATCTGTGGTTCCCCGTTCCCGTATTGACAATGTTTCTTTTTGTAGGAAAAAAATGCGGAATTTTAGGATTTATGAGACAAGGCTGTAATTCACAAAAAAAACCCAAACGAGAAGGCGGGCGAAATGCTTGGCCTTCTCATTTGGGTTGTCTTCTTTTGTTTTCTAATAGTTCCAGCTTCTCAAGCTTACAACTTTATGCAAGGCTAGTGAATAAATACAGGATGAACTACGTACATATATAATTTTATATTGGTAAATATATAAAGGTCCTCCAAGAATCTGTACTGGAAGTAGAAAAAGAGATTCAGAAAGTCTTAACTCATGAAAGAGGTGTTTTAATTGGATAATTGGTTCTCAATTGTTCCGTTTATTGTTGCCGTGGTTATTGCAATGTTGACTCGACAAGTGCTGGTAGGTCTTGTGTTGGGAATTCTTATAGGGTCTTTCTCTTTACAGCCTGGAATAGCTAGTACTCTTTCTAAAATGAGCGACTATATTTTAACGGCTATTGGGGACAGGGATAACCTTCGTATCATAGTATTTCTTTACGTTTTCGGGGGCCTTGTTGGAATGATGCATGTTGCTGGCGGTGTCATGGGTTTTGCTAATCAGATACAAAAACGAATTAAAACTGAAAAGAGTGCTCTCTTGGTTACGTGGGCCACCGTTCTAGTTACCTTTATGGATTGTGAATTCAGGATTATGACAACAGGTCCGATCATGAAGGCTGTAAAAAACACGATAAATGTAACGAGGTCCAAACTTGCTTATGCCATTGACGTTTCCACAGTGCCCGTTATTGTACTTATTCCTATTGCTACTACATATGTAGGGTATATGGTTTCGGTTGTTGCCGGTGCCTTAAACCAAGCAACTATTGACCGCTCAGCCTATCAGGTTTTTGTTGCAAGTCTTCCGTTTAATTTTTGGGCGATAGCTATGGTTGCAATTGGGCTATTCGCAATTATTACAGGACGTTATATCGGAACAGGTTTTAAGGCAAACAGCGACAGTGTGTTTCAAGAAAGAGAAAACGAAGAGATACATAGAGAGAGCCTTGAGCAGGAACTGGAACAAGTTAAACCTAAGGCCATGAATTTAGTATTACCTCTGTTGTTACTGCTGACGGCCACTTTTTATTTGATATGGCAGGACGGACGAAGTAAAGGGGCCAAATCCGTCCTAGACGCTGTTCAACAAGCTGATGCCACTCAGGCTATGCTAATCGCACTTTTTCTCACTGTCATTTTGGCTTTGATCTTATTCCTTTTACGCAAGGAAACGCTATCTGAGCTTATGTTCCATTTTGTAGATGGTGGAAATCAGCTCTTAATGGCAATCATACTTTTAGTCCTTGTATGGGGATTAGCTGATATGTCTGAAGACCTTGGCTTTTCTACATTTATCAGCGGCACCATAGGCACATTGTTACCAAGGGTAATAATCCCTGTAACGGTTTTTTTGTTTGGTTCACTTATTGCTTATTTTATGGGTTCCTCCTGGGGTGTCTGGGGTCTACTTATGCCTTTAGGTGTATCGCTTGCTCAGGCGACAGGAGCTTCGATCCCTATAACTGTCGGAGCGGTATTTGCAGCTGGTTCCTTTGGTGATTTCACTTCTCCTTTAGGAGAAACTACTGTTACCACAGCATCGGTTTTTGATTTACCTGTCGTTGATTATGCCAAGGCCAAAATGCCTTCATCACTAGTTGCAGTGGGTATCTCAGCGATTTTGTTTGTTCTTGCAGGGCTGTTTTTATAGTAGAAGAAAGTGCCCGTGATTGCTTTTGCTATGTAATGTCATTATCCCATTCCCGAAGAGTGGGATAACCCTTTGGATTTAGAAGCACTGGGTTTTTATCGTCTGCTAATCCAAACAGTCGAATTCTTAAACATCCCTCCCCTGTTTTTGCACTGATTAAAAGGTACCCTTTCGTGTCATTTCGAAAGCGGAAATCAAGTATGCCGTAGGATACTGTTGCATCTTGCCCTTTTGACGCGTACACTACAGGCATGGAATGACTGTTTTTCTCTACTATAGTTAAACGAGACTGGCGGACAGCTTGATAGAGTGTACTGGAATCTTGGCATATGCCCCCTCCAGTCCCTTTAATCACAGACTGACCATCAAAGATAGGGGCTTCCATATATCCGGCAGCCTCTGTACGTTCTCCAACGACATCGTTGAAAGAAAACTCTTGGCCAGGTGGAATCAAATAATTATTTAAAGCCATTGCAGCTAAACGCACGTTTTTTGTACGTGCTACATCCTGAGGATCAAAATACGTCGTGTAATCCCCTAAAACACTCTGAATTTTAGTTATGTCCTCAGCTTTAGGTAGAACTGGCACGTCATTTACAACTACTTCAACCTGTTTCTGTCCATAACTACGTACTATTTTCAGCCAAGTCTCTTCGATATCTAGTTCCTGCCCTGCTTCCCCATCTGTCTTTTCCAATCCACTGTCCAAATAAACAATCCTTGCCGGACGCATTGGTTTGTTAATAATCTTACTTAATGATTGCAACTGGGTAATAATTTCTTCTTTATTCAAACCAATGTTATTCGGTGAGATGAACACGGAAGGACGAGCAAGATTATTAAGTGCATCAATGACAGTCTTAACCGGAAAAACTTGATCTAACCACGCCTCAATTTCTGCATCAGAACCATCCTTCTTCAGAGGGTATACATGTTCTTTGTATGTAACGGCATACGGAATCTCATTCTTTAATTGTGATGATAATTGAATTCTACTCAATCCAGAAAAATCCCGGCCCCATGCAATCACCCCTGACGGTGCCCGATCATGAGTATAGCCATAAGTGATTAAGGCCCCTAACCCTAGAGAAACAATTAATTGAAGTAATAGAGCCATCGCAAAGACTAATCTTCTCCGCATTAACTTATAACCCCCTTAAACTTTCTTGGCTTTCCACAAGAGCTAACTGCTAGGTGATGGCGAATAAAAATGCATTATAACATTCTTAAAGCGTAAATTCAATAGGTTACCTGTCCGCTACCTACAAAATGTGTGGTAAATGAAAGATACCTACTGATAGGCATAATAACAAAAACACGGAAGAAAACAAACCAATTGGTTCGCTTTCCCCGTGTTTTTAATATCTTGTACCATTGGCGTTGCATAAAGTTTAGCGCATCTTGTCAATAGTAATATCTCAAAATT
>JADQBO010000172.1 GCA_016278585.1 Desulfosporosinus sp. | reverse complement strand
AACCCCGTCCCCCTGACACTCCTCCCCCTTTAATTCAAGCTATATAGAAAACAGTTTATGAAGAAAATGCTACAATATACAAACTGAGCATTATCATAGAGTTATGATAATCGTTTACTTAGTTATGACTATTATACTAGGCGGAAATGGACTGCTGATCATGAATGTCCATTATTAGTCCATATGTTTGGTTTTTATTCTCTTTGACAAGAACATATGTTTCATATTATAGTGGGTATTGTTAGGAGGTGTTAAACATCGATATTTTTAATAAGTTAACAATCTTATCAGACTCAGCGAAGTATGATGTGGCTTGCACCTCCAGTGGGGTAGACAGAAGTGGCAATTTAGGCAGTATCGGAAACGCTGCCAAAGCTGGGATCTGTCATAGCTTTTCAGCGGATGGTCGGTGCATATCTTTACTGAAAGTATTGATGTCCAATGTCTGCATCTTTGATTGCAAATACTGTGTCAATCGTGTCTCAAATGATACAGAAAGAGTTGGATTTACTCCCCAAGAACTTGCGGAACTAACGATCAATTTTTACCGTCGAAACTACATAGAGGGTTTGTTTTTAAGCTCTGGGGTAATCAAGAGTCCTAATCATACCACTGAACAAATGATTAAAGCTCTCGAATTATTGCGTAATGCTTATCATTTTAGTGGCTATATTCATGTCAAGGCGATACCTGGAGCTGATAGCGAGCTTATTACGCGCTTGGGACACTTGGCAGATCGGATGAGTATCAACATCGAATTACCTTCTCAGGAGAGTCTAACGCTTTTAGCTCCGAACAAGACAAAGGAGTCCATTCTGCGTCCGATGGGACTGATTAGTACAAAGATCCAGGAGAACAGTACGGATCTTGTTAAATACAGACATGCTACCAAATTTGTACCCGCTGGACAGAGTACCCAACTTATTGTGGGGGCGACTTCCGATACTGACCATAAAATATTAACCCTTACCGAAGGGTTGTATCGAAAATTTAACCTCAAAAGGGTCTTTTTCTCTGCCTATATGCCAGTAGCAGAGAATTCGCTGCTGCCTGCTCTAGATACCAAACCACCTCTTATTCGTGAGCATCGACTTTATCAGGCGGATTGGCTATTACGGTTTTATGGCTTTAAAGCGCAGGAACTTTTAGATGAGCAAAATCCGAATTTCAATTTATTGGTTGATCCTAAATGCAATTGGGCACTTAACCATTTAGAAAACTTTCCCCTTGAGATTAACAAAGCACCCTATGAGATGCTGCTACGAGTGCCGGGAATTGGCGTGACCAGTGCCCAACGTATTCTCACGGCTAGGAGAAGTGGCCCAGTTGATTTTTCAGGACTCAGAAAGATTGGAGTTGTATTAAAACGCGCACAGTATTTTATTACCTGCAAAGGAAAGATCATCGAGGGTCTAAAAATAGCTTCAGATGGAGCAATTAGAGCATTAATGGCTGACCAATACAAGCTCCCCTCTCAATATCCTGAACAGCTCTCACTATTTGAGGAACCTTTTATCACCAGAGAGGATGTACAGCAATGTCTGACAGGGCAGATTTAGTATACGCCTACGATGGTAGTTTTGAAGGACTGATGTGTTGTATCTTTGAAAGCTACGCGAAAAAGGAAATTCCCAGTGTTATTAGGCCTCCCGATATTCAACAGACCCTTTTTGATACAGCAAAATGGATTGAAACAGACGAACATAAGGCAGACAGAGTTTATAACTCAATTCCTCTAAAAATTTCTTCCCAAGCCCAAGAGTTGGTGAAACTCGGTTTTTTAACTTGTGTTCCGAATAAGGAATTACTGATCTATCGCTTTCTACGTTTGGGGTATAAGTATGGGGGCAAGGTTATGACGATGCTCACCGATGATACGGTTTATTCCCTCCAAAAAGCCGTACGCCATTTAACGTCTGAAAGTCATAAGTTCAAGGGCTTTGTTCGGTTTTCCGTTTATGATCAGGTACTTGTGGCGATTATTGAACCCAAAAATTATGTGCTCCCCCTTTTGTCACCGCATTTTTGTGACCGTTTCCGCAGCGAATCATTTATGATTTATGATAAAACTCATAGTCTGGCATTAATTTATCAGTCCCAAAAAGCAGAGCTGATTTTTGTCGAGGAGTTAACCTTGCCAGAGGTCGATTCTATAGAAGTTGAATATCGTCGTTTGTGGAAACAATTCTATAAGACAATAGCCATTGAAGCTAGATCTAACCCTCGGTGTCGTATGACTTTAATGCCGAAACGATATTGGGGTCAAATGACTGAATTTAAAGAAACGGATGGGTTAGAACGACAGCATGTGGCGGAAACTCAGTCAACCTATCGAATAGGGGAATTAGATAACTAAGGTCTCATAAGAGAATAATCGGTTTCAAAGAGAAAGAGAAAGAGAAAGAGAAAGAGAAAGAGAACGAGAACGAGAACGAGAAAGCCTCACATGTTATGTTTGTGATAAGTACATGTAGAGGCTTTTTGTTTGCAGAAACCTCTGGGAACGAGGGGATTTATTAATCATGGGATTAGGAACGAAAATTCCCAACCAAAATCTAGTATAAACAAGGAATTTGAAGGATTCGTGGCGAATGGAGATAAAAAGACATTTATAAGGGGTTAAGCTAATGAAGAGAATACATTTTTTACATAAGACAACCCTAGTCAGTATAATAGGAGTCTTTATCTTGGTCGCGTCATCGATCCCTGTTCATGCAGATAATTTGCAGCAGCAACTAATTCGATCTCAACAACAAGCTAATCAGTTCAATGGAGCCTTAAATATACAAAAGGACAAAGTGGCAGGTGTAACGTCACAAGTCGCGGCCTTAAAGCAATCTGTTGACGTCTTAAATAATAGTATTTTAAGGGAACAAGCAAAGTTGGCAGAGGAACAAAACCAGCTTAAAGAGTTGGAAGGTCAGCAACAACAGCTTGAGGTTGAACGACAGGGGCACATAAAAGCCTTAGGACAAGTCTTAAGGAGTAACTATGAAGATGGTATGACTACATATTTAGCTGTGTTATTTGAAGCAACTAGTTTATCCGATTTTATAGATCGTGCGGACAAGATCCAAATGATCGTGAGTACACATGGAAAGCTACAAGAAGACATTATTGAGTTAAAAGAAACAATGAATAGTCAGATAGAACTTATAGAACAAAAGAAGGCGTCAATTCAGGCTACGATAAAGGATAAGACAGAAACACAGTATAGCGTTCAGCAAGTATTAGACAAGCAACAAGAAGTGCTCAATCAATTGAGCAAAGAAGAAAAGGCTGCTCTTAATGCCGCCTTGTCTGCTCAAGCTAACGTTAACCGAATACAACAATTAATTGAACAGGAAAAACTTGAAGCTGCTTATGCAGCAAAGGAGAAATCCTCTAATACAAATACTCAAGGAGCAACTTCTGCTGGAGGGGTGCAGGTACAGTGTCTGTTTCG
>JADQBO010000209.1 GCA_016278585.1 Desulfosporosinus sp. | reverse complement strand
GACAAAATCGTCAGCCAGTTCACCGACCCATAATCCGTTCCAGCGTAAAACCTGAGCTGCAAAGAGGAGGACAATGTTAAAGGCGGGGCCTGCTAAGGCCATCAAGCTCTCCTCTAGTCTCCGGCCCTCAAAGAGACCATCACAATAGGCCGCTCCTCCAAAGGGAAACAGCTCAAGGCCTTCAACTTTAAAACCGTAGGCTTTAGCCGTTAAGAGATGTGCCAATTCATGACCTACCACTAGGGCAAAGACGAGAAGAGCCTGGGCCGCTAAACCCAGGACTCCGTAGAGTAACAAAACCACCAGAAATGAGGGATGGATTCGGATGCTCACCCCGGATATTTTTAAAACCTCCATGGTCACTCCCTCCTAGCATTACGTCCTAAAGGTTTATTCTTCCTAATTAGTTCCTAGCCTCAGGGGGAATGAGATAAGGAATCGGATTGACAGGTTGGTTATTTTTTCTCAACTCAAAATGTAACCAAGGTTTCTTTAAAGGGGCAGAAAGCCCTACGGTTCCGATGGTCTGGCCCCTTTTGATACTCTGACCCCTTTGCACCGCTATTTCACCGAGGTTCCCCAGCACTGTGGTCCAGCCATCCCCAAAATCCACTTTGACCAATTTTCCTAACTGAGGGTCTTCTCCAACAAAGGTCACGACTCCACTGGCTGGGGTTACCACGGGAATTCCCAAGGCACTCCCCACGTCAAGCCCTTGATGGACTGAGTCATCCTCTCCCACATCTCCAAACCCTGCCATGACTGGACCGGAAATAGGAGGTAAGAACTTCCCTTTCATCTTAAGATCCACTGGAACACTCTGACTATCGACACCCCCTAAGGATAAGGCTTCTTTTGCCATATAGTTAAGGGCTGTATAATAATTACCCGAATCCATCGCACCCCGGTATATGGAATGAACCGCCAGGGAAACTCGATCCGAACTGTTAGCGCTGAAGAAGACCATTAGGAACATCAGCGCAGCTAAGAGGGTTCGTTTCTGAGTGCCGTTCCAATGGTTAAAGAAGTTACCCCACCCTCTCTTGGCGGGACTTCGATGACGGCCGTGTTGGTTAAAGCGCGGAGTTGATTTCCCCCGCCCTTGTTCTTTGCCTACTTCTTGGATCGCCCGTTCCCATTCCCAGTCATCCCAGCGTTCAAAAGGATTCATTCATTCACCCCTTATTCGTGGTTCGATATTCGTGGTTCGTGGTTCGATTGGTCGTTCGAACCACGAGCATTAAATCTCGATAATGCTCGTACATCCCTTATTAGTCTATGAAAGGGCAAAAAAAATAGAACTGCGGTGCAGTTCTATTTTCGCTTAAAACATCATTCGTCGGTGTCGTAAATTGATACTTAATAGGAGTCCGATCGCAGCCATGTTGGACCACATGGCACTACCCCCGGCGCTAATAAGGGGGAGGGGGATTCCTGTGACCGGCATAATTCCGGAGGTCATGCCCACATTGACCAGAATGTGAAAGGTAAACATGGAGACAATACCCGTGGCAATTAACATTCCGTACGTATCTCGAGCCCTTAAGGCAATATTGATACTGCGCAAAAGAAAGATTAAAAAGAGAAAAAGTAAGGTGATGGTTCCGATAAAGCCGAACTCTTCCCCCACCACCGAAAAGACAAAGTCGGTGTGATGCTCAGGCAGGAAATTCAACTGACCTTGGGTTCCCATGCGGTATCCTTTGCCCCATAAACCACCTGACCCAATTGCCCAAAGAGATTGAAGAATCTGCCAGCCATCCCCGGTTCGATCAGAAGCGGGATCCATGAAGATGATTAAGCGATTTAACTGATACTCCTGCAGAGGGAGTGGGAGTCCTTGAGCCCATTGTAGCCACCCTGGTAAGTTCGTTGCAAAATGAAGCCAAAGTCCTATCCCTACTAGGGCAGCCCCGCCCAATAACAGGCCACCAAATTTCCAGGGGTTAGCTCCGGCAACGAACATCATCCCAATAAATATGGCCACAAACACTAAGGTCGTCCCAAGGTCCGGTTGTTTAAAGATGAGGAGCATCGGTAGGAGGAGAAACAAAAACGGTGCAATGAAATCTTTGAAATTATTAAGTTTTCCCTTACGTTTGACTAAAAAATCGGCAAAGGTCAGAATGATAAATATTTTGGCCAACTCCGAGGGTTGAATTCCGAGGGTTGGCGTAAGATAAATCCAGCGGGTTGCACCTTTAGCCGTGTCCCCAAAAAAGATGACGATTAAGAGTAGTATTAAGTTAAAGGCATAAATCCACCATCGGAAATATTGCCATTTTTGATAATCGATCAAGGCAATAACCACTGCAATGACAAGTCCACTCAAAATCCAGATGGCCTGGGTCTGAACATAGTGCAGCGGATTGGATTTCATGACATTAATTGAAGCCGTACTTAAGATCAAAAGACTGGCTGCTAATAATAAAAACGTGAATAAAATAAATAAAAAGTCTAGGTTTTTTAATGCTCGTCTATCCACTGATAAATTCCCCTTAGATTAGTTTAAGATTTGGGATTTAGGAATTATTATTTATGATTTGTTTGCTTGCCCATTATAACACATCTAAGGCGATGTTCGAAGTTCGAGGTTCTTAGTTTGAATTGAGAAATAAAGACGGATAACCCTTAGTTTTGCTAGTTGATTAATACAAAAAGCTGGGGAAGGCCATGATTACACCTTCCCCAGCTTTTTTAAACTAAATACCTAACTTAAACTCCTTTAGCTATTTGGCATATGCAAATAGCTAAACTGCCCTACCTGGATTCAATATCCTGATTATCCCTTGGCCGCATAATCCCGTTTCATTTTCACGACCGGAATGTTGGCAACTAGAGCTACTTCCCGGTCATCTTGACAGAGATTAAACTCGAGTGCCGCTTCGTCGATCTCCATGTAATTAGAGATCACTTTAACTAAATCTTCCCTTAGTTTGTTGAGCATGGCAGGCGATATGCTGGCACGGTCATGCACCAAGACGAGCCTTAGGCGTTCTTTTGCCACTGTCTTGCTCGAGGCACTTTCCCTGCCAAGCATTCGGCTGATAAATTCTAACAAGGACAATTCCTCCTCTCAGTACCGAACGTTAGCTTATGCCAATAAGTCGCTTGAGTTTATCCATGATTCCTTTAGGTACATCAAGGTTCATCAGAGGAACCTCTTCTCCTTGAATTCTCCTCGTGATCCGTCGGTAGGCCTCTCCAGCTTTTGACCCTTGATCCATGACAGCGGGTTCACCACGGTTCGTAGAAACCACGATACTCTCGTCTTCTGGAACGACACCAATCAATTCGATGGCTAAAATATCTAAAATATCCGAGATATCCATCATGTCTCCGCGTTTCACCATCTCAGGGCGGAGACGGTTAATAATTAATTTTGGATTTCTCAGCTCGGCTGCTTCTAATAGGCCAATAATACGGTCCGCGTCACGCACTGCACTAACTTCAGGCG
>JADQBO010000401.1 GCA_016278585.1 Desulfosporosinus sp. | reverse complement strand
GATTAAGCTGAAGATCTACTGCATAGGTGCCGAACACTAAGAAGAACAGTGAACAGCCGATTGTCGTCACAACCATCATATTTAGAACAACGTTTTTTATCGTTCTCCCCTTGGAGATCCTGGCAACAAATAATCCGAAATACATGGCCCATGCTGCCCACCAGGCCCAGTAAAACACTGTCCAGTCTTGAGGAAAACCAGATTTGGTAACCGGATCTGTATATAAACTCATCCGTAAAAAGTTAGTAGCTAAAACCCCTAGGCTGTCAACATAAAAGGATAACATAAAGAAGGTAGGGCCTACAAGTATAATAAACGCTAATAATCCCATACATAACCAACTATTTAATTCCGATAACTTTTTAATTCCGCTATTTAAACCGGCGTAAGCACTATAGGTAAATACCGCTGCAACCACCAGTGTGACCGCAACTTTTACCGTCATAGTATTCTCAATACCCAGCATATCGGCGCTGACAGCCGCCATCATAGGTATAACCGTTCCTAAGGTTGTTCCTAATCCGCCTACCAGACCGATAACAACAAAGATATCGATTGCTCTGCCAAGCCATCCGTCTACCCGGTCCCCCAATATTCCCCTGCAAGCATAGCTTGGGTAGAAATAGGGCTTTTTTCTTACGTGAAGCATGTAGGCAAAGGCGATGGCCCCTGGGACAAAGATAGCCCAGGCCGTAACACCCCAGTGAAATATTCCATAAGCAATAGAAAATTGCGCAGCTTGAGCTGAAAATGCCTCACCCCAGAAAGGAGGCCACTTAAGATAAAAAACAGGCTCGGCCATGGACCAATAAACTAAACCTGCTCCGACACCGCCTGTGAACATCATCGATATCCAGCTGAAGTTTGAGAATTCAGGTTTATCATCTTTTCCGCCCAATACTACATTGCCATATCTGCCAAAAGCTAACCAAAGTGAAAACATTACACAGCCCAAAGCGAATAATAACCATAACCAGTCCATTTTATAGGTTATAGCTTTTAATATGATTGAAACATAGGGTTGAAGTTCTGTACCAAAAATAAGCATTGGGGCATATAACACAACGCATAAAATAGCACTGCCCCAGAAAACAACAGGATTAATAAGAACAGATTTACCTTTAGATTTATCTTGTGACAAGTTATTCACCCCTCTTGTGATTTAATCTGATAACCGGGTTTCAGAAGATAAGTCAGTTCGGTGAAAAACAATCCTATGCTGATGCCCGCTAAGAACCTAGGTTATCGGCCTTAGTATAGCTATTTTACCTCAATAGAGTTTCATTAAGTTTAAAATGATTTGTTAAGTAAGAATTACAAAATATATCATGATAAATGCGTAATAATACCGTTAATCCTTTACTTTTATTCCCCCTTATAGAATGTCCTTCTTAATCAGTCCTAGTCTCTGACCTCCTACCCTATCGATTTTCAAAATAGCTTGTGACTTGAAGTACTTACGATGCCGATTATACGTAATACTTATGCCCCCTGTACAATACCTGCTGATTATACCCCCTATAGAATAATCATGGGGTAATCAATAATTTCTATCGAGGCTTTCTGAAATTCCTCACCCCAATATTTGCTTTGATTTTACATGTTTCGATTTTTTTCTACTTATATTATAGTAAGTCATTTGTTATCTGAATAACTCTCATAGTATAATGGCTATAAATAATCCGTAAAATCTGTATGAGGAAATAAACTATCAAGGATGGTTGAGCATATGCGTTTAGAACAACTAGCTTATTTAATTGCAGTTCATGAATCAAAATCCATCTCTCTAGCAGCCGAGCGCACGCACATCTCTCAACCTGCACTCAGTTCTGCCCTTAGTAAACTGGAAGATGAATTAGAGGTAGTTTTATTGAAAAGGTCAAATACAGGGGCACATCTCACTGAAATTGGGGAACAAATTATTACAATAGCCAAGGAAGTGCTCAATAAGGTTGATGAAATCAAATCTATTGCTCGCGGTGACTCAAATGATTTAACTGGAAACGTTTCGATTGCCGTGGAACCAAGCATAAATATTACCATAATGCCTGATATATTAACGACCTTTAAACATAACCATCCTAGAGTAGATGCCATTTTGAAAGTCGGAGAATCAAATAATATTTTGCGGGATGTCGAATTAGGTAAAGCTGATTTTGGTATTATTATGAAAACCGAAGCATTTTGCCAATCAAAACATGTCAATTACAAGGAATTATTTTCCGATCAATTAGTCATTATTTCTGGAAACAAATACCATTCCATTGACTCTACCATGCCTCTAAGTAAGGCTCTTTCCTTGCCTATACTTCTATACAACACCGAATATCTTACTGCTTGTGGAGTATCTAGTGTGTTACAAAAGTATGGAGATATAAATATTTCTTATCGTGTCGACAATTTAGAGATGATGGAAAAAATCCTATCCCAGGGTAAAGCGATTGCCTTCGTCCCACAATTTATGGCAGATGAGTATGTTAAGTCCAACCAAATTAAGAAGATAACCCTCAGCGATGTTCAATTAGAGGTTTCAATTATTTTAATTTGGTTAGCTCGTCACCACCTTTCCATGGTCGAAAAGGAATTCCTCAAAATCATTAAAGCTGTCTGTTCTAATAAGGATGTATCTAGTGGGAAACTGCTAATCCTGTAATAATGAGCATTCTGCTCAGATTAAATAACAATTTGGCGAATTCTTTGTTTCCCTTTGTATCAAAAATCAATAAGCAATTAGCTATTAGCTTTGGTTCCCCAAGACAAACATATGAAATTTGATTGTAAAAGCCCTTCTTGTACTTTAAGCAAGAGGGGCTTTGTTATCTTCATGCTTTAATTCAAATCGATGCAGTTGTATCAAACGCTGAAGGAATACTCCAAAAGCATAACAGGCATATTTGTTTGTAAATAGGAACTCTCAAAGTTACTTGTTAATGCCGACGGTGAACGCGAAATCGAATATCCTAATAAAAAAAGGGAGCTGAAAATACTTTTTCAGCTCCCTTTTTTTCAACTTTAGGTAAAGCTGATACGCCAACTGTTCTTCGTGCAGGACCTCGGCCACCAGGGGCTGGGATACTGCCCCCTGGTCCAAAGTCTAAGTCCTGCGCCTTTTTCCTGCCCAGCTGCTGAAGTTCATGTCTGTCATGTTGGCCTTCGGGTTCGCGACCGTGTCATGGGCTGGGGTTGGGCTCCAATAATCTTCATCTTGATAGCCAGAGCTTTCATCGTTGTGCAGTCCGGTTTCCAGGACGTGCACAATGCTGGACCCTGGAGTCGACTATTGTCTCAGGGGTGTTTCGCTGCGTGATCTTCCTGACGTTGGCCGTTTTGTCTCTATCCTTGCTTTTATGATTCGGTTTAAAATTACTTCGGAAAATTCAACATTATCTAATGCATGGATAGTGGCTATTGTAGGGTGTCCTGCAACTGCTATTTCGTTTTGTGGGCGAAGCAACTAATTTTT
>JADQBO010000157.1 GCA_016278585.1 Desulfosporosinus sp. | reverse complement strand
AATATGAAATACCTCGCCAACTTGACCACCTTCGGTATCAATTTTGGGCTGGGGCGCATTAAAGAGTTGCTTAAGCGGATAGGAAATCCAGAAAAGGTTCTCCGCGTAGTGCATGTTGGCGGAACAAACGGAAAGGGTTCAACAACGGTGATGATCGCTCGGATTTTGCAGGAAGCAGGATACCAGGTTGGGGTCTTTACCTCACCTCATATGCATGATTATCGGGAGCGGACGGTCATTAATGGCCTCATGATTTCTAAGGAAGACGTGATTCAAATGATCAACCGAGTCCGTCCCCATTTAGAGGACATGGTTGCTGAAGGGTTTGAACATCCCACCGAGTTTGAGGTTAGTACCACCCTTGCGCTGCGCTATTTTGCAGAAAAAAAGGTCGATTATGCCCTGATTGAAGTGGGGTTGGGTGGAGCCATTGATTCGACGAATGTGGTTACCCCGATGATTTCCGTTATTACGAATGTAAGTATGGACCACATGGACTATTTAGGTTCGGATGTGGTTTCCATTGCCAAAGTTAAGGCAGGGATTATTAAACCTCAGTCCGTTGTCGTCACGGCTTCCGACAATCCCGACGTAATTGGTGTGTTACGAGAGCAAGCTAAGGCTGTAGACGTACCACTTTGGCTCGTAGGGGAAGATGTCCGTTGGGAAAGTAAGTGGAGCGGGGAGCAAGAACAGGAATTCGACCTTAGAGGATTACACGCTGACTACTCGAAGTTACGCCTTCGTCTGGTGGGATTACACCAACTGCGCAATGCTGCAACAGCGGTGACAGTGTGTGAAGTACTGCAAAGTGACTATGGAGTAACTATCCCTAGAGAGGCTATTTATGCTGGATTGCGCGAGGTGGAATGGATCGGCCGCTTAGAACTGCTTTCTCTAAAACCTAAAATTCTCCTTGATGGGGCACATAATGTGGATGGAGCCCAAGCTTTAGCCCAAGCCATCCCCCACTACACACGAGACCGCCTTATCCTTTGCTTAGGAATGTTGGCGGATAAAGAACGAGAAAACGTGGTTAAAATGCTTGTGCCATTAGCCGATGAAATCATCATAACACGTCCCAATTCTCCACGTGCAGGAGATTGGAAGGCCCTGGGGAGTTTGGCAGAACAATATGGTCGGCCTGTCACTTGCATTGAGGATCCTAAGGAAGCGGTTATTTTTGCACTTTCCCGTCTGGGAGAACAGGATATGCTTTGCGTAACTGGTTCCATCTATATGTTGGCAGATGCTCGCCAAGCCTTAATTAGTGAAGTCAAGTCGTGAGAGTTCAACACACGGAATGTTAATCTAAGTTAAGCCTATGTTAACGGCTATGTTAAACCTAAGTTAAAAACTTAACCTAAACTTAACACAAACTTCTTGAGATTTGATATAATATTCCGTGGAATACGCTTATTCAATGGATTCTCATATTATTTGTTGAAAAGTAGCGATTGTTGGCTTTTGAGGCTGCTCAGTTCTATGGAGATCTGGGAATTTTAGGCTGGAGGTATTTTATGTTTAAGTTGTCTCCTAAAGAAGATAAGTTTTATCAACTCTTTTCCCAAAGTACCGAGATCATCACTAAATCACTCAAAAGGCTCTATGGAATTATGCAACAAGACTCCGTTTCAACGGAAGATGCCGCCCAAATGCATCGCTTCGAAAATGAAGCCGACAACGTCACTACACAAATCTTAGAGCGCCTAAATTGTACCTTTATAACACCGATGGATCGGGAAGATATTTATAAACTAGCGCAAGTCTTAGATGATATCGTGGATTTTGCCGAAGGTACAGTGGAACGCATGCTAATTTATCGGACCAATAAACCGTCACTGGGTGCCCAAGAACTTGTCCATTTAGTGGTAATGGCAGCAGAGCAAATTCAGGTGGCATTCTCATATTTGGGGAACATTCACAATAAAAAAACCATGCTTTTGGCTGCAGCCGAAGAGATCTATCACCTTGAAAGTGCGGGGGATAAACTCTATCGTGAGGAAGTAGCCCGTTTGTTTGACTACGAAAAAGACCCCATCGAGATTATCAAGTGGAAAGAGATTCTAGAAAATATAGAAGCCACGTTAGATCATTGTGAATCTATTGCGGATCTTCTCAAAAGTGTGGTCCTAAAATATGACTAGTGTGAGTATCATGCTAGTCGTTGTAGTGTTCCTAGCTTTGGCATTCGACTACATAAACGGATTTCATGACACGGCGAATGCTATTGCGACGAGTGTTTCGACTAGGGCTCTTTCTCCAAAACGGGCTGTAATGCTGGCGGCGGTTCTAAACCTTTTGGGAGCCCTTTACAGCACTGGGGTTGCCCAGACCATTGCTAAAGACATTGTTTCTCCCACCTTTGTAACCCAAGAGGTGGTCATTGCCGCTTTGCTCAGTGCGATTGCCTGGAACCTCATTACCTGGTACTTTGGGATTCCAAGCAGCTCTTCCCATGCCCTGATTGGCGGAATGGCTGGTGCAGCCGTTGCCAAGGCTGGATTTAGCATCTTACAGTGGCAAGGTCTAGGAAAGATAATAGCCGCACTTATATTTTCGCCGTTGGTCGGAATCGCTCTGGGTTTTATTATTATGAAAACATTAGCCAAACTATTCGGCGGGTTTTCACCTTCGCGACTTAATCACGGTTTCAAGAAGATGCAGGTTATCTCTGCAGGATTGCTAGCCTTTAACCATGGGTCCAATGATGCCCAAAAGTCGATGGGCATAATCACCATGGCGCTGATTGCCTCGGGGTTACAATCTCAAGCAAATCTAGACCCTCAACTTTGGGTAAAATTTTCCTGTGCTATTGCAATGGCTGCAGGAACTGCAGCAGGTGGATGGAAGATCATACGTACCATGGGAGGGAAAATATTTAAACTTGAGCCCATCAACGGGTTTGCAGCGGATTTAAGTTCCTCGATCGTTATCTGGACTGCAACGGTCTTACCAGGTCTCCACCTCCCTGTGTCCACGACTCATGTCGTCTCCGGTTCTATCATGGGGGTAGGAAGTGCCAAACGAGTTTCAGCAGTGCGTTGGGGTGTAGCTCAACAAATGCTTATAGCTTGGCTTGTGACTATTCCTACAACCTCGGCTCTAGCAGGTCTTTTATACTTTATGCTTTCAAAAGTCCTTTAAAGAATACGATTTCTATAAATTTTTAAAAGGTCTTGGCCATTTGGGCTAAGGCCTTTTGAGTTGTATTCGGTCTATTTCTTACCTCCCCTACATATCTTCCCGTAGAGAAGTTGTCCTGAGCAACGTGGAGGGGGAAATGGACATGAAGATTCTGGATCAGTTTCGAGTGATTCTAGTGTTGATGCTAGGGATTGTGGCCTTGGCTTTATTGACCTGGGGAATCGGCAAGATTTATTTAGAGCTTATAGGCCAATCCAATCGTGAAAATACTATAGGGGTACAGGCTATCCAGAGTCCTGAAAAAACCAATCAAAACCCCGCCA
>JADQBO010000142.1 GCA_016278585.1 Desulfosporosinus sp. | reverse complement strand
TGATCAACACAGGGACGGTTGGTGGTTTGGTCAATACGACACGAGAAATTGTTAATTATCCGGGCTATAGTAATATCAGTGGACCCGATCTTATGAAAGACTTTAAAAAGCATGCCGAATCCTTTGGTGTTGAATTTTTACGAGATGAAGTTGTAAGTGTTAATTTTTCTCAAGAAGATAAAATTGTCTGTACCAAAAAAAAGAAAGAATACACGGCCAAGGCTGTTGTAATTGCTTGTGGTAGTGAGCCTAGACTATTAAATATTCCTGGCGAAAAGCGGCTCCAGGGCAGTGGGGTTGCGTATTGTGCAACCTGTGATGCCGAGTTTTTTGAAGGCGAACACGTTGTTGTCGTTGGCAGCGGGGATCAGGCCATTGAAGAAGGCATGTACATTACCAAGTTCGCTCGCAAAGTCACGGTGATTGTACTCCATGATGAAGGCGTTCTCGATTGCAATAAAGTGAGTGCGGAGAGGGCCTTCCAAAATGAAAAGATGGAGTTTGTATGGAACTCTACGCTTGAAGAAGTCCTAGGTGAGGCTAATGTCGAAGGGGTTAAAATCAAGGACTTAAAAACGGGCCGTTCAAGGGAACTTGCTTGCCAGGGCGTTTTTTTCTTTGTTGGGATGATTCCTTCGACTCATTTTCTCAAGGAAAGTGGCATTGTGATGGACGGAAGAGGCTACATTCCCGTTAACGATTTGATGGAAACGGATCTCGAAGGGGTATATGCAGTTGGAGACAATCGGGTTAAATATTTGAGGCAAGTGGTTTCAGCTGCAGGGGATGGGGCAACGGCCGCAGTCGCTGCCGAGCGCTATATTGAGGAACTCAATGCCTTTAGTACGAGTGTAGTGAAAAGTGACAAAAAAGTTCTCTTGCTTTTCTTCAATGCCTTAAATAATGAAAGCTTGGAGTTTAGCACTTTATTAGAAGAGACAAATCAAGAACTATCGGAACCCTACAAAGTGGTGAAAATCGATACGGCTACTAAGAAAAATCTTGCCCAAAAGTATGATGTCAAAATCGTGCCATCAGTCGTTGTATTGGAAAGAGGGGAAGAGCTTAAGCGATTGGACTATTCGATGGATAAAGAAAAACTAAAGGCTCAATTAAGATAAGACAAACTATTATTCGTAAATAGTAAAACAAAGATCATTCTATGAGTAATGGTTAAAATGATATAAAGTTTTCGCTAGTTAAATGAAGATAAATAAAGGAACCCAATCTTACGAGGAGTGGGTTCCTTTGATTTTGGCCAGTGGAGGATCTTTTAAAGGGTTATTATACTTCTTGAAAAATTGGAATAATCATCGGGCGCCTCTTGGTCCTATCATAGAGATGTCTGCTCACAGCATCCCTAACTCGATTTTGTAAAATAGGAGTTTCGTGCATACCATTTTGAAGACTTCGGGCTATCGTTTGTTTAGTAATCGCTTTTACCTCATCCAGCATTAGGTTAGCCTCTCGAACATAGACAAATCCTCGAGTGACCACATCTGGACCCGCTAATATGGTTCCAGATGGTTTATTAATGGCTAAAATAATCATCAGTATTCCATCTTGGGATAGGAGTGTTCGGTCTTTCATAACGCTATTTCCGATATCCCCAACTCCTAAACCATCGATAAAAACTCGACCTGCTAAAACATTATTAGCAAACTTTGCCCCATGACGTGTAAACTCTATAACATTACCAATCTCGGCCACGAAAATATTTTCCCGTGGAATCCCCAGTTGCACAGCTAGTTCAGCATGTTTCATAAGCATGCGGTATTCCCCATGGACTGGAATAAAGTACTCAGGTTTTACCATGCTAATCATTAGTTTAAGCTCTTCTTGGCTGGCGTGACCAGAAACGTGCATCCCTGAGATGGATTCATATATGACTTTGGCTCCCAATTTAAAGAGCAGATCAATATTACGAGAGACTGCTTTTTCATTTCCAGGGATGGGGGAAGCAGAAAGAATCACTGTATCCCCTGGATAAATCGAAATTTGACGATGAGTATGCATCGCCATGCGGGTAAGCGCAGCCATAGGTTCGCCTTGGCTACCTGTAGTAAGGATACATACTTCATTGCTTGGTAAGCGCATAGCCTCATCTACGTCAATGAGTGTGTCTTCCGGAACTTCGAGATACCCAAGCTCAGCAGCTATGCTAACAACATTAATCATACTTCGGCCGACAGTCGCAACCTTACGATTGTATTTATAGGCGGCGGAGATTGCTTGCTGAAGCCGATTAACATTGGAAGCAAAACTGGCGAAAATAACCCGGCCTTCAGCATCTGCAAAGGCCTTATCTATATTTTGGCCAACCAGTTGCTCAGACTTTGTAAAGCCTGGACGTTCTACGTTCGTACTGTCAGACATGAGGCAAAGAACTCCTTTGTCTCCAAGTTCTGAAAACTTATGTAAGTCAAGAACTCCCCCGCTCACCGGAGTATGATCCAGCTTGAAATCCCCTGTGTGAACGATAGTACCAAGAGGGGAATGAATGGCTAAACCGACTGAGCCGGGTATGCTATGGCTCCCGTTAATAAATTCTACACTGAACGAACCTAATTTAATGGTATCTCGTGGCTGGATTACATGAGTATTTACTTGTCCCAATTTTGCTTCAGTTAGTTTATATTGAATTAATCCGATTGCAAGGCGTGTTCCGTAAATTGGAACGTTCAAATGTCTTAATAAATAAGGTAGCCCCCCGATATGATCTTCATGGCCATGAGTAATCAGGATTCCTAGTATTAGATCTTTGTTTTCAATGAGGTATGTATAATCCGGGATAACAAGGTCGACTCCTAACATATCATCGTCAGGAAAAGCTAGACCGGCATCAATCAACAAAATTTGATTATTATAGCGGATAGCAGTTGTATTCTTTCCAATTTCCCCCAAGCCACCGAGGGGAATAATTTGTAGAGTGTTTTCTTTTGTCAAGTAAATATAACCTCCTGTTTTAATAATTTGTCTTTAATTATTATATCTTAATAAAGTTGAAAGAAAGTTCAAGCTCGTCATAAAAGGGGATAGTGTCTCACTTATAGGCAGTGACGAAACACTGACCTAAATAAGTGTTACTAATCCCCTTTTGTTAGCCACCCAGTCTTGTCCAAAAATCTGAGACGCTAATAATCTGTATTAAACCTAGTATCTAGTCTTTTCACAAAGGATTGCAAGAATACTTACACATTCAAACGTCCACAGTTCTAAAAGTATTCTTTAAAGTATTAAGTCCGCACAAAAATGTATCACATATTAGTATAACTTATTAGAATGACTATTGCAAGATTTGCCTTAGTCAAAACGCTTTAGTATGTTTAAGCAGGATGAAGTTTCTTATTAACAGAGAAAAAGGATATAATGTTAGAGGAACTACTTCATTAAGAACTATAGAAAAAATATTGAACTATATTAGAGATAGGATGATATATGCATGAATACAGCTTTCACACTGCTTGGACTGGACGAATC
>JADQBO010000137.1 GCA_016278585.1 Desulfosporosinus sp. | reverse complement strand
ATTAGTTGCTCTAGCGATAAAAATGACTTCTGAGGGACCCGCAGTTTTTGCTCAAGAACGGGTCGGCTTAAACGGGAGAACCTTTAAAATGTATAAGTTCCGTTCCATGGTTGTCAATGCGGAGGAACTGAAGGAGAGATTGGTTCATTTAAATGAAATGAGTGGTCCGGTCTTTAAGATTACCAATGATCCAAGAGTGACAGCGGTGGGTCGGTTTATACGAAAGACGAGCATTGATGAACTCCCGCAATTATTTAATGTATTATTCGGTGACATGAGTCTAGTCGGACCCAGACCTCCGCTTACGAGTGAAGTGAATTTATACGATTCGAAGCATCGGAAGAGATTGGCAGTTAGGCCGGGAATTACGTGTATTTGGCAGATTAGTGGGCGTAATGAAGTCGACTTTGATGAGTGGATGGAAATGGACGCCGAGTATGTAGATCGCTGGTCGCTGTGGTTGGATATGGAGATTTTGGCTAGGACTGTGCCGGTGGTGTTGGGGAGACGTGGGGCGAGTTAACGAGATAGCTAGCTAGAGTGAAATATAAATCGTGGAGTATTTATTTATATTGAAGGTGCTGAAATGACAAAATATGTATCGAATTCTTTCTGGCGATGAAGATAACCTATATCAATGCGATTTCTAATCTTTGTGAAATAGTCGGCGCGAATGTCAAGCATGTAGCTAAAGCGATGGGGAAGGACGGGCGTATTAGTCCTAGGTTCTTACAGCCAGGTTCCGGGTGTGGGCGGAAGCTGCGAAGGATACTCAGTCTCTGGTGAAAATTGCCAGAGAGCATGGAGAGGTTATCTCATTAAAAGAAATGACGATGGAGAAAATCAACAGCAAAAGCTGATAATGGTAATCAAGTTAAGGTTGCGTTTCGGGATACTGCATTTAAAGATATACACTATCAATACTTGGTATTACCTTTAAGCCTGAGGCGGATGATATGAGAGCAGCACCATCACTTTTAACTCTCACTGAACTTGCAAGCTGGGAGCTAAATTAAAATATCTGATCCCATGAGGGTAGAAAGAGGGGGCTTGGAGACCAATATGGATTTGGATAGACTAAGAGGGATCATGAAAGGGAATTTCTTTTTGATTTGAGAAATGTGTATGAGCGCGATTTGGTAGAAGGTAAGGATTTAGCTATTTCGGGGTTGGGGTTTAGATATAACAGAGTTAGGCTTGGAAGAAGATTTTCGTTTAATTCTTTAAGTTTATGCACAGATGCTGTCGTGATTGCTGCGAAATATGGAGAGGTGCTTAATAATGAAAATAGCAATCGTTCACGATTGGCTTGTCGTATATGGGGGCGCGGAGAGGGTATTAGAACAAATGCTACTGCTCTATCCAGAGGCCGATTTGTATAGCTTAATAGATTTTCTGCCTCAGGATCAAAGGGGGTTCATTCAGAATAAATCGGTGAAGACTTCGTTTATTCAAAAACTTCCTTTTGCGAAAGGCAAATATCGGCAGTATTTAACACTAATGCCTCTGGCTGTGGAACAGTTTGATATGTCTGCATATGATCTGGTCATATCCAGTTCGTATGCGGTGGCCAAAGGGGTATTAACTGGACCTGATCAGTTGCATTTATGTATGTGTTATTCACCGATGCGTTACGCATGGGACCTACAACATCAATACTTAAAAGAATCGGGACTAGACAAAGGGCTAAAAGGTTGTTTAGCAAAATTCCTGTTACATAAGATGCGACTTTGGGATTATCGTACCGCTAATGGTGTTGATGGATTTATAGCAATTTCAAAATTTATTGCTAGAAGAATTGAAAAGGTTTATCGTAGGCAGTCTACAATTATCTATCCACCCGTTGATGTGTCAAGTTTCGGCTTCACAGAGAACAAAGAAGACTTTTATATTACAGCCTCAAGAATGGTGCCGTATAAAAAGATAGACTTAATAGTAGAAGCATTTTCTAGAATGTCCGATAAAAAGCTGGTAGTAATTGGTGACGGACCGGATTTTAAAAAAATTCAGTCAAAGGCAGGCCCCAATGTAACGTTACTGGGTTATCAATCGTTTCCGGTGTTAAGGGACCACCTGCAAAGGGCAAGAGCTTTCATTTTTGCTGCAGAAGAAGATTTCGGCATTTCTCCATTGGAAGCTCAGGCATGTGGAACACCGGTTATTGCGTATGCTAAGGGCGGGGCATTAGAAACTATTCGTGGTTTGTCGTATTCACATCCGACAGGCATTTTTTTTGAGGAGCAGTCTATAGAGTCCCTAATTAACGCTATTGAGAATTTTGAAATCAATATCTCTAATATTAGTTTACGCACTTGTCGAGAAAATGCTCTCAGATTTTCTCCAGAGCGATTTAGGCAAGAGCTACAAGATTTTGTTAATGAACAGGTGGAGAATTTTAAGAAAGCTGCTAATTATTAAAAAAAATATATTTAAAATAGTTTGGAGGTTTAAGGTTACAATGAAAAGTGCTTTGATAACCGGAATTACGGGGCAAGACGGACCCTATCTCGCAAGACTACTACTCGATAAAGGATATAAAGTGTACGGCTTAGTCGCTAGGAGGAGTACGCCTAATAACTGGAGACTGAAGTTCCTCGGAATAGAAAATAAGGTTGAATTGATTGAGGGTGACTTAACCGATTTAGCCTCTATTATTAGAGCGATAAAAAAATCGAACCCTGCGGAAGTGTATAATTTGGGAGCGCAGAGTTTCGTCGCCACCTCTTGGGAGCAACCAATACTTACGGCACAATCCACAGGAGTTGGTGTATTAAACGTTCTGGAAGCGATTCGTTTAACAGACTTATCAATAAGATTTTACCAGGCATTGACTAGTGAAATGTTTGGCCTCATCCAGGAGTCCATTCAGAGCGAAAAAACACCCTTTTATCCACGAAGCCCTTATGGTGTCTCAAAACTATTTGGACATTGGATGACTATAAATTATAGAGAAAGCTTCAGTATGTTCGCTTGCAGCGGTATCCTATTTAACCATGAGTCGCCTATTCGTGGGATAGAGTTTGTCACGAGAAAAGTAACCGATGCAGTTGCGAGAATAAAGTTAGGTAAACAAAATGAGTTGCGTTTGGGCAATATTGATGCGAAACGTGACTGGGGTTTTGCCGGAGATTATGTGGAAGCCATGTGGCTTATGCTACAGCAGTCAGAACCGGATGACTATGTAGTAGCTACAGGACGCACTGCAACCGTAAGAGATATGTGTCAAATTGCTTTTGAACATGTTAGTTTAAATTATGAAGAATATTTAGTGATCGATGAGAAATTCTATCGTCCAACGGAAGTTGAGGTCTTGTTGGGGAATCCTGCTAAGGCAAAAGAGAAGCTTGGTTGGGTACCAAAGACTAGTTTAGAGGAACTTATTAAGTCGATGGTTGATGCTGATTTGGCACGGGTCAAAAAAGAGTAACACTTTAGGGGTGAAACCATGCGAGTACTCATAACAGGCGCTGGGGGTTTTGTGGGGAACCATCTGATCAAAGAA
>JADQBO010000087.1 GCA_016278585.1 Desulfosporosinus sp. | reverse complement strand
GTGAAGATAAGAGTTTTGATTAATATATAGTTAAAACTTAAGAAGATAAAATTCTCACACCAACGCATTTGTTTATTATTAACCAGCACCTTTCACAAGCTAAACAATAAGTTCACAAGTTGGTGTTAGGCCGGGGTGGCGTCTTATCCGAAGTTATCGTTACTAGATATAATTTGCTAATTTCTCAAAATCGGGTAAGGTAACCTCTTTGCTGCGTGCAAGTTGAATAAACTCATTTGATAATAATTTCATTTCCTCACGAGCAACAAGAGCATGGTTGGATATTACGGTTTCTGCCCATCGTGTATTATATGCACTAATCATCACCAAATCTAAAATAGGAATAGGAATGTATAGAAATAACTTGAGTTTCTAGGGTGTAATCTTAAATCCTGCCTCTTGTAGAAATGTTAACCCTTCTCGTATAGCCTTATTCATCAAGTTTATCGCATCTTTATTACGAGTTACCGTATAATTGTCCCCACCACATTTATAGATTACATTTGCCATTGGACTAACCATTGCTAGATGTGATTTCTGCCAGCTGTCCATATCAGATGATATTGAAACATGAAAACCTGCTTGCAATAAAATATTTCTCAGCGTTTTTAATCTCTCTGTGTACTTTCCATCAATCTCCCCAATAGTTGTAGGTTGAATGAATGAAGATACAATGTGGTAATTAACTATTCCATTTTCTCTCTTTCCACCAGCTCCAGGGAATCCCAGAATAATTCGTTCTGGCCCTAATTGTTCGATCCATTCTGAAGGGCCTAATGAGTTATTTACCATAAACAAGATGTTTTTTGATTTATTGTCTCTTAATATAGGCAAAACATTTTTCACCTGGTCTTTTCTCAATGTTACAAGTATATAATCATAAATATCCTCAGGATCTAATTCAGATATTATATTGACATTCGCTTTTTCGATATCTCTGCCTTTCATATGCTTTATGAGCAACCTGTTTTCCTTCAACTCTATAAGTCTTTTGTCCCTAGCTATAATAGAAACTTCATGGTATTTACTATTACCAATCTTTGCCGCATATAAAGAACCAATGACTCCAGCCCCATAAACAAGTATTCTCACTAATGACTCCTCCCCCAAATCTGTGATTTCGGATAACTTTCCGAGGGTTTGCGACGTCGGATTATTACGTTCATATTCTCTCCGATGTTGCAAATCCTCTGTTGTACTAAACCGCTGCGCGGTGGCTTTTGGACGCTTCTAATTAGTTGATTTCATCATATCATCTTTTCTGTTTAATTCTAGTAAATTGAAAGGATGATTTTTCATGTCTCAAATGCCTAGGAGATGTCCATGGCAACTATTCTAACAAGGGTTATAAAAAACCTTCTTTATTGAAACAATAAATAATGAGTGCAATTTATTGTGAAGGATGTGCCGGCGTGAAAAAAGAAGGTGTCTCTACCATAAAAATCGCAGCAACATACATAGGGACTATCGTTGGAGCGGGGTTTGCAACGGGTCAAGAGGTACTACAATTTTTCACCAAATTTGGTTTGTGGGGATTAGTCGGACTTGTATTAACTACCATTATGTTTATTGTATTTGGTTATATAATAATGACCCTAGGACGGGAACTCGATGCCCGTTCTCATTTAAAGATCATTAAATATTCTGGAGGAAACATCCTTGGTACAATCATTGATGTAATAATAACTTTTTTCCTATTTGGAGCTTTAACAGCAATGATAGCAGGAACGGGAGCCTTATTCACACAACAGTTTCATTTATCAAGTATCCTAGGAAACGTTGTTATGGCTATATTAACAGCGTTAACTGTGTTAACAGGTATTAATGGGGTTATTAACTCTATCAGTTATGTGGTGCCTTTTTTATTAGTATCAGTAATAGGAACCAGTGTTTTTTCAATTATTCATACACCTCCTAATATATTTGCAACTGTTCAGGGTGTAGGAGAAAGTGGATTAATAACAAATTGGCTATTAGCCGCCATTCTGTATGTTTCGTACAATACCGTTATTTCGATTGCCGTACTAGGGCCTCTTGGTGTCAAAGCACAAGATAAAAAGGCCATCCAAAATGGTGCCATTTTGGGGGGCTTAGGATTAGGTATAGGGTCTATTATGATTTACTTAGCCTTAGCTGGTAACCTTGGGGACGTTTCTAAGCTTGAAGTCCCTATGATTTATATTGCGGGAGGCATTTCACCCTTAGCACAAATCATCTTTGCTATTGTCTTGACTGCAGAGGTCTATACTACAGCAGTTGGATCTCTGTATGGTTTTGCATCTAGGATTACCGATATTCGAAAATCGTCGACTAAAGGAAGAGTGATCGTAATTGGATCGACTATAGCGGCGTTATTCGCTAGTCAAATCGGTTTTTCGAATTTGGTTATATACCTATATCCGTTAGTGGGTTATGGGGGAATAGTCCTGTTGATTAGTTTGATTTACAGCAGATTCATAAATAAAAGTGCATTGGATAGCAAATAACCGCTACAGCTTTTTTACTTTTAGACATATTTCCCCTAGTTTCGCCAGAGAGTTATGAGATGTTAGTGCAGATTCTTAATTTATTTGTCTTATAGAAATAAGAAGAATAGTAGGGTATTGGTAAAAATACATATCAATGAAGTCAGGATATAGCTTCTTTTAGGATTTAGTGTTGACGGCAACCGCAGCATGGATATGCATTGAAATCGAAAATGCTGTAGATAAAGTTATTTGCTATCATAAGTTGGTGTCGAAACAATCATAACCAAAACCAGAGGGAGTATCGATAGCTCTATTGGAATGACAGATAACAATAAAACTGTTCTGATGGTATCTACTCCCAAGGAATTTATTGACTACCTTGCACCTTTATATACATTCTTCTTCGAGGTAATGATTATGGATAACATAATTATTACTTTTAGTGGCACAATTTTTGGATATATGCTAATTTCTTCGCTTAGTAAGGAAGTTACGAATAAAACCGATTAAGAGGCCATAAATCCTCTTGAACTACGGTAATATGACTATATACAAATATAGCACTATTGGGGTGACAGGGCACGTTGAGACCTGTGTACTGCTATATCACAAGGATTATTTGGTAGGGGAAAAGGGCAAGAAGGTTACGGTTGAAGTTGGAATGAATAAGTAAAGTTGAATAATCCACTTATATTAAAGGGTATCTGCTTAAACGGCAGGTGCTTTTTAATATGGGTGGATATATAAAAACATAAGTTGGTGTCAGGCACGGGGTCCCCGGGGTCCCGAGGCAGCTTGGAGGCAGCTTGTAGCGACGAGCTTGAGAAACTGGAACGTCAGTTGATTGAAGCAGAGAGCGTACAGGAACTCAGGGATAACGAGAAAGAAAAGGTATTAAGCGCACTGGATATATTGAAGGAGACTTTCAATAAAAAGGAACTTACCCACGCGGATTTGGCTTTGCTAATTGACAAGATTGTTGTATATGAGCGAAATGGCGAGAGCTTAGATATTGAGGTAGTGTGGAATACACCG
>JADQBO010000125.1 GCA_016278585.1 Desulfosporosinus sp. | reverse complement strand
GTGGTCCTGTCAGTGGGTCTCGAGCCGGGAGATAGCTCTAAAGAATTAGCAAATCTATTAGATCTTAAGGTTAACAAATATGGTTTTGCAGAGCTTGAGCCGCTAACTGGTGTGAATACCTCTAAAGAAGGGGTATATGCCGCTGGAGCTTTTAGTGGTCCAAGAGATATTCCTGAAACCGTTATGCAAGCCAGTGCTGCAGCGGGTGCTGTTTCTGCTTTATTAGCAGACGAGCGTGGAACCCTAGTCAGTGACAAAGAGTATCCAGCTGAATTGGATGTTGCTGGAGAAGTTATCCGAACCGGTGTCTTTGTTTGTCACTGTGGTGTCAATATTGGCGGCGTTGTCAATGTACCTAGCGTGGTTGAGTACGCAAAGACTTTACCAACAGTGGCTTATGCAACTGATAAAATTTATGCTTGTTCTCAAGACGCTCAGGCTTCGATCAAAGCTCTGATTAGTGAACAAAAGTTAAATCGGATCGTTGTTTCTTCCTGTAGTCCACGAACCCATGAACCCTTATTCCAAGAGACATTAAAAGAAGCTGGATTGAATGCTCACCTATTTGACATGGCAAACATCCGTGACCAATGTTCTTGGGTTCATATGAACGAGCCTGAAAAAGCAACCGAAAAAGCGAAAGACCTCACAAAGTTAGCGATTATCCGTGCTTCCATGCAACAGCCTGTTCAACCTATTTATATGGCAATGAATCATGCTGCCTTAGTGATCGGTGGCGGGGTAGCCGGCATGACTAGTGCATTGTCATTAGCAGATCAAGGGTATGAAGTTCATTTAGTTGAAAAGGAAAATGCTTTAGGTGGCGTAGCTAGAAGATTCTCCACTGGTTTCAGAGGAGAAGATATGAAAGCGTTTGTTGCCGGGCTAATTGAACAAGTTAGTAACCATTCAAACATTAAGCTCCACGTAGGTGTATCCATAAAAGATGTTGGTGGTTTCTTGGGTAACTTTACAACTACTTTGGAAAATGGAGAACAGATTGCTCATGGCGTAGCAATTCTGAGTATTGGTGGTCAAGAGTATAAGCCTAGTGAATATTCATACGGCCAAGATGCCCGGGTCATGACCCAGCTTGAAATGGATGAAGCAATCTACAACCATGATTCAAAGGTAGAAAATGCCCAAAACTTCGTTTTCATCCAATGCGTCGGCTCACGTTCTGAGGAAAACCCATATTGCAGCCGTACTTGCTGCACCAAATCGGTTAAATTAGCGCTTAAAGTCAAAAAGAAAAACCCAGGGGCTAATGTATTTATTCTATACCGAGATATGAGAACTTATGGTTACTTTGAAGAGGACTATGAGGAAGCAAGACGAATTGGGATCATCTTCGTCCGTTATAGTGAAAATGCCAAGCCTGTCTTAACCAAAGAAGGGGATACTCTTGTTGTAACGGTTCAAGATCATGTCTTAGATCGCCCCCTTGAGATCGAAGCAGATGTGATCTGCTTGGCCGCTGGCATAAAAGCACCCCAAGACGGCAAAAAGCTTTCCAAATGGTTCAAAATTCCCTTGAATGCAGAAGGTTTCTTCTTAGAGGCTCATATGAAGTTGCGCCCTGTTGATTTCAGTACAGATGGGGTCTTCATGGCTGGTCTCGCCCACAGTCCTAAAAACACAGAAGAAGTTATTGCTCAAGCTAAAGCAGCAGCTGGTCGAGCAGGTGTTGCATTGGCGCAGGAACAGGTAGAATCTGCCGGCTTAAATGCATTTGTTAATAAACGCAATTGTACGGCTTGTGGTACTTGTGAAGCGGTTTGTTCTGCAAAAGCAGTCACCGTTGATCTCGTCAACCGTGTAGCTGTTGTTAACGATGCTCTGTGTAAAGGCTGTGGAGCATGCGCTTCGAGTTGTCGTTGTGGAGCTATAAGCCTTAGAGGGTGTACAAATGAGCAAATTGTCCAGATGTTGAATTTCCTATAGAATTTGAGCACCTAATAAAGAGTGGGGAAAGGTAGATGATTATGGGAGAAATTCGGGAAGAGACTGAAAAAACAGCGTACGATCCGAAAATTGCTGCTTTCTTGTGTAACTGGTGTAGTTATGCGGGAGCAGATCTAGCGGGTGTCGGTAGAATACAATATCCACCAACTATTAGAACGATTCGAGTCCCATGCTCCGGGAGAATCAATCCTTTGTATATTTTAAAAGCAATGGCTAATGGGGCCGATGGTGTCTTGGTATCAGGATGTCACCCAGGGGACTGCCATTATATAAGTGGTAACTATGTAGCACGCCGAAAATTTGCCCTTATTAAATCCTTGCTAACCCATGTTGGCTTAGAGGAAGACCGAGTAAGTTTTTCTTGGGTATCAGCTGCTGAAGGTGGCCGTTTTGCTGAAGTCGTAAAAGGGGTTACCGAGCGTGTTAGTGCACTTGGCCCGAATAAAGGGATCTTTAAAGTAGATGACGGGGGTGCAGCGGATGAATAAAATCATTGACGATATCCGAGAAAAGGCCCGTCAATTACTGGCTGAAGGAAAAGTAGACGTTGTTATCGGATATGAAAAAGGTTCTTTACCCTTAAAAGCGACTCCTTGTTTCGTGCATTCTGCTCAAGAGGTTGACTCTTTAATTTGGGATGAAACCTGTGAGAATAATTTAGCCGGATATGTTGCTAAGACTCCTGGAAAAAAAGCTATTATCGCTAAAGGATGTGACAGTCGCGCTCTAGTAGTCTTGCTACAGGAAAACCAATTGGTCAGAGATGACTTGTATATCATTGGCGTTCCCTGTCAAGGTGTCATCGATCAGAAAAAAATTGAGGCCGAAATAGGGGAAGTGCTTGAAGCTAGTATTACAGACGGAAAGATATCTGTTAAGGGGATGGAAGGGGATAAAGAGTATCTTTTTGCAGAAGTGAAAGATGCTACCTGTCAAACCTGCCGTTACCCTAATCCTGTCATTTCGGATCTCCAGGTTGGTGAATCGATTCAAGGAACTCAAGAACCTGCAACGTTTGCAGACGTAGCAGCTATTGAAAATATGTCTGATAGTGAACGACAAGATTATTTCAAGCAACAAATGAGCAAGTGTATTCGCTGTTATGCCTGCCGTAATGCTTGTCCTATGTGCTATTGCCAAGAATGCTTTGTGGATTGCAATTCCCCAAGATGGCTTACAGGTGGAGTGGATCGAGCCGAAAATCTCCTCTTCCAATCAGGACGTGTTCTTCACTTAGCTGGCCGTTGCGTTGATTGTGGAGCTTGTAGCCGCGCTTGTCCACAAGGGGTAGATATTCGTGCCTTAAATCGTAAAATGACCAAAGATGTTTACGAAATGTATAATCATGAAGCGGGTATTAGTGAAGAGGGTAAACCAGCTCTCAATGTATACAGCGCAAATGATCCAGAAGAACAGTTCTTGGTAAAGGAGTGAGGTGAGAAAATGAAGATAAGTAAAGAAAAATTCGGTCAAGCATTTGATGCTTTAGCGGCTGAGTACCAAATAATTGCTCCTGTTAGTGATGCAAGCGGAATTGCATTCAGAGGAGTCA
>JADQBO010000200.1 GCA_016278585.1 Desulfosporosinus sp. | reverse complement strand
CAACAGGTTTAAGCGGGTTTCATGCCGGACAGATTATAAAGGAAGTAGCAAAAATAACCGGTGGTGGCGGTGGCGGTAAACCGGACATGGCACAAGCTGGTGGTAAAGATCCCAGTAAATTAGGAGAAGCTATTGATCGAGTTCCAAATCTTCTGCGAGGATTTTTGAAAAAATAGAGGATAATCATTTAGACAGCCAGAATATCTAAGCTAGAGGGAGAAACCGTATGAGAAACTGGCCTGGAGCCTAAGCTACAGGCGCCGGCATGACCCGAACAGGACCCCTTGAGGTAGTTACCTCCTTTAACTCAACTAAGGATGGTTGAGAGTGAATATCACCATAGATGAAAGGTGATGGCAAGGGTCGGGACGGTTGGATCGGACCAAAACTAATCAGTAGATTAAGTGCACGTATGTTTCGAGAAAGTATATAACTAAACTATACTTTCAAATTAGTAGGACGAAAGGCGAAAGGGGGACAGGGAAATGGATCGAATGGAAGAAACTATGATGTTTAAGGCAGTAGTCGATGAAGAGATTTCTGCCCACGATATCTTAGAAAAGGTGTATGCGGCTTTACAGGAGAAAGGATATGACCCGATTAACCAAATGGTTGGCTATCTCATGTCAGGTGACCCTGTGTATATTACCAGCCACAATCAGGCAAGAGCGATGATTCGTAAACTTGAACGCTTTGAGCTAATCGAAGAACTGGTTAGAACTTATTTGCAAGAGAAATAATGCCAACGTTAAAACCCTCACTTCAGGTGAGGGTTTCAACGTTAAAACAAGGCGAGGGCCCGAAAACGGAGTGAAAGACGGAGGAGGGGTGAAATGCGTCAAGTAAAGCTTGGTTTATGGGGGGCGGATGTTTCAGAAGTATGCTTTGGAAGTTTAGCGATATCTCCGTTACAAGGTCGTGTTACAGAAACTGAAGGGATTTCTGTTCTGCGCTATGCCCTTGAGCGAGGGGTTAGTTGGATTGACACGGCGGAGATTTACGACAACTATGAACAAATTGCGGCAGCAATAAAGGGTCATCCAGAGATTCAAATCGTCAGTAAATCGTATTCTGTCTCTGCTGAAGAGATGCGTCTTAGCCTCGAGAGGGCGCGAACTGCTCTGAATCGAGATACCCTTGATTTTTTTTTACTTCATGAACAGGAAAGTGCCTTTACTCTAAAGGGGCATTCGAGGGCTTGGGAAGAACTCCAACGAGCTAAGGAAAAGGGGATCGTGCGCTGGATTGGCATTTCAACCCATGCAGTTGCGGGAGTACGGGCTGGAGCACTTTTACCCGGTCTCGATGTGATTCATCCCATCTTAAATTACCAAGGACTCGGAATTATTGATGGAACTTTAAGCGAGATGCTTGAAGCAATTTCTTTTGCCTCAGACTTGGGCATTGGAATATATGCAATGAAGGTTTTCGGGGGCGGGCATTTGACCCACGATCCAGAAAAAGCCGTGGCCTTTATCCGAAGTATTTCCGGCGTACAGGGAATGGCTTTAGGGATGTCCAGCCGAGAAGAAGTGGACTATAACTTGCTCTTAATGGCCGGAAAAAAAGTTCCAAGAGAGTTGCAGGAAAAAGTAAAGCATAGAAAACGGAAACTCTATATCGCTGATTGGTGCCAAGGGTGTGGTCTCTGTTTAGAAGCCTGTCAACAAGGTGCTTTAAGTATCGAAAAAATTGCGGTGGTTAATGCTGAAACCTGTGTGCTCTGTGGATATTGTGGGAGGGTTTGTCCACATTTTTGTCTTAAAATTGTATAGTCTGAAGTATTGTCAAAATCCGTATTATAGTATGATTTTTTTAGCTTATTTGGTTATTGGAGAAGCCAATTAGATTATGGGGTTTGTAATAAATAGTTTGTAGTCTCTTATGTTAGGTTTCTTGACTATTTAGCATATAATTAGGTTAAGGTTGTAAAGAATGAACTATAAGTAAGCTCAAGGAGTAATTATGAGTTGGATATATTTGATATTAGCCATATTTTTTGAATTATGCGGTACAGTTTTAATGAAACTCTCGTATGGCTTGACAAAAGTAGCTCCGGCAATCGGTATGTTTGTTTCCTATGCGCTATGTTTCTGGTTTTTGTCATTGGCCTTGAAACAAATTGAGGTAAGTGTAGCCTATGCAATTTGGTCAGCTGTAGGAATCGTGATTATTTCAGTTATTGGGATAGCGTTTTTCCATGAAACAATCAACACTCTAAAAGTAGTTTCGATACTACTTATAGTGGCGGGGGTTATAGGGTTAAATATTAGCGGTCTTAAGCATTAAATAAGATATGATAACGAAACTCAGGTTCATAATAAACACAGGGCTGGCTGGAGGAAAATAGTATGAGGATTATGGGGTTGGATTTTGGATCAAAAACGATTGGCGTAGCGATGAGCGATGCGCTATTTTGGACAGCCCAAGGAGTCAAGACTATTCGACGTTCTAAGAAGGAAATGGATGAGCTGCGTGAGCTCATTCGCGAGTATGAAGTGATGGAGATCGTAATCGGTTATCCTAAAAATATGAATGGAACTCTAGGACCTCGTTGTGCCTTGACCGAGGAATTCGCCGAGGTTTTACGTTCGGAGTTTGGACTTGAAGTGAAGTTGTGGGATGAGCGTTTAAGTACTGTGGCAGCACAACGGACGCTAATAGAGGCGGATGTCTCGCGTTCTAAACGTAAGCAAGTAATTGATAAAATGGCGGCTGTCTTTATTCTTCAAGGGTTTTTAGATAGTCGTCAGACGAAAAATACTCGTAATATTTGACAATCATTACCTAACAATAGTACAATGACCATATTCTTTGATAAGAGGTGAATCATATGACTGACCAGCCACATAACCATGATGAGCACGATGCTGAAGAGTTTGACACAGTCGTTCTCACAGATGATGAGGGAAAAGACCATGAGTTTCTTCATCTAGACACCTTGGAACTTGAAGGTTCTACATACTTTGTGTTAATGCCGATTTCCGAGGACGAATCTGACGATGAAGATGAAGCTATTATCCTTAAACTCGGTAAGGATGCAGAGGGCGGCGAAATGTTACTTGACATCGAAGACGATGAAGAGTGGGAAAAAGTAGCGGACGCTTGGGAGAATTTAGTGGAATCTGAGGATGATGAATAAGCGTTTCCTAAAGCGACACCCTATGTATAATGGTGATACGAAGAACTCGTCGAGATGATCTCGGCGGGTTCTTTTGTTGACCCTGGCAGATATTACGTTTGTAATTTCAAGGTGTTTTGAGATAAAGGTTAAATTCTACGGCAATACTAAAGTTGATGAAAGAGAGGTGTGAAGGATAACAAAAATAGAACAAGTAAGAATACAAAAACTTTTTGCAGGAGCGCTTCTTGGACTAACCTTTTTATTAGGAGGGTGTTCTTCAAGCCATAACCCTGAACTAAATAATGTTTCCCCTAATAGGCAAGATGGTCGAGTTGGAATCATGAATAGAGTAATGGTCGATGGAACAAAAATTGAGGACTTAGATTTAAGCGGTCTTCCAG
>JADQBO010000131.1 GCA_016278585.1 Desulfosporosinus sp. | reverse complement strand
CTGCGGCTTATGTAAGGAAGCATGTACTCTGCCACCTGGGCGTAATACCGGATCACATCCTCTTTGGTGATTTCAGAGTCGGCAAACATTACTTTGTCCGGGTTGCTGATCTTAATTCCTTCAATGATCAAACCGTTGGTGTTTGTTTCCACGATTGTCACCGTTTTTGCAGCGGCTGATGGAGCCTCATCTATAGTTTCCTTTTTAATATCCCTGGGATTCTTATCCCTCCGCAGACCTTTATAGCTGGCCTGCCTTAACAGATGCTCTGCGGTCCATTCGGCAAATTTAATTTCTGCCACCAGTTCAGGTTCGAGCCAGGTGATCTTTTCCTTCGACCTAGGCTTGGGTGCGAGTTGGAAAGGAGACTCCACCCTCTGTAGGTCCGCAAATTTTCCCTCCAGCTCTTTTATGTCGGTTTCGCTTAGGCCGGTACCGGCACGCCCGGCATAGACTAATTCCCCACCTGCATAGACACCCAGGAGCAGAGAACTTACCCCTCTGGTTTTTCTGTCAGAAAGGGTATAGCCACCAATCACAAATTCCTGCCTTTGATCACATTTAAGCTTGATCCAGTCGCCGTTTCTTGCTCCGCTATAGACAGAATCGGCTTTCTTGCCGATGATCCCTTCCATGTCTGCCTCACAGGCCGTACGGAAACTTTCCTGACCATTTCCTCTCACATGTCGGCTATAGTGGAGGTTTTTTGGGGCATCCTTCAGCAAAGCTTCAAGGGTTTCCTTTCTGTCAATCAGGCGGTGTCCTCGGAGGTCCGCTCCATCCAGTGCTAAGAGATCAAAGACGATATAGGTCAGGTTTTTGGCCTGGGGATTTTTCAAATAGCTTTGTAGTGCCTGAAAATCTGTCTTGCCTACAGCATTTGTGATAGCCATTTCGCCGTCCAGAATGATGGCCCTGCCACCGGCCCATTCAACCAGGGAAGATGCGACATCCTTGAAGCGTTCCGTATAATCATTGCCGTTTCTGGTGATCAGCTGGACACTGTTGCCTTCTATATAGGCCAGTATCCTGTAGCCGTCGTATTTCAATTCATAAAGCCAATCCTCACCCTTAGGAGACGTATGAACCAATTTAGCCAGCTGCACGCCAGTACTGCTGAATGGGTTGCTCGTGAACTTTTCGTCTTCTCCCTCTTCAATTTCCGTCATGGTGCGTCCGGTTCTGATGCTGGTGGTAAATTCAGACGTCCCGTCCGTAGTTTTGGTATACTCATCTTTTTCTTTCAATAACAGCCAGTTTTCCTGTTTCTCTCCCGCTTTCCCTTTCAACCGCACCAGAGCCCACTTTCCCTTAAGCCTGCGTCCATGAAGCACAAACTTTAGCACACCTGCACGGAGCCCGTCAGCCACATCCCCATAGGGTTCCCAGGACCCTTCATCCCAGAGCATGACCACTCCGCCGCCATATTCTCCTTTGGGAATCGTCCCCTCAAAGTTTCTGTATTCCAGAGGATGCTCCTCCACCCGTACGGCAAGCCTCTTGTCCCGGGTATCATTGGAAGGGCCCTTGGGCACTGCCCAGCTCAATAGAGCTCCGTCCCATTCCAGGCGGAAATCGTAGTGATCTCTGGTCGCCAGATGGTGCTGGACGACGTACCTCAGACCCTCTTGGGCGACTTCTGTGATCCCTTCCGGTTCAAGGGTTCTGGCAAAATTTCTTTTTTTGTTATACTCGTTAAGTTTAATAGTCATATAATCACGCCGGTTCCTTCTTTTTCGGTCTTCTCAACACTGCTTTGGGACTTTATGAGATCGATCGCTTTGCCGGAACTCGGGTTCCGAGGCGACCCCTTGATAGCAGTGGGCAGGTCTTCTTATATCGGTTGTGGCTATTGTTGCTATTGTTACTATTGTTTCCAATTGAATTATAAGTATCCGGTCGTTTTCTAAATGCCTCTTTGGGATAATTAGAACATGCCCTTCATTGACTGGAAACTAAATTCACTTAGGGGGGATCATTTACAGGTTATACCTACTTGATTTAGCAATTCCTTCATTTTGTCCTCGTCAACTTCATGTTCTATTAGAAACCTCTCACTGTCATTGCAAATCTTGGGGATAAAAGACATTTCATTGACAATAATCGCCTGAGCAACGATGGCTTCCTCATGAGTGTCACATGCAACATAATTTGTATATACCTTAATCATTTCGCAAACTCCTTTGTGCTTTTTATTGACTGGCCAAATGCCAACGGACATTTTGAGGGTTATTATCCTTTCTTTTTCGCCGAACTTTCTACATTTCCTTCCACCAATCACCTTATATCTCAACTGCTAAGGAAAAAGGGCCCGATCGTCACTAAATCTAATTGCGAACCCTTAACTTAAACATAATTCCAAGGAGTAAATCAGGAAGAGACCTAAGAAAAATTTGTTTTTCTAGGTCTCTTTTACGTGCTTTTATATGCAGCATCGCCGGGTCGTTTCCTTAAGCAGGAATGGCTATTTCATAGACTACTTTCTGGTTCAGGCAATTTAACTCTATAAATCACTTCATCAATTTATTGAATTAGCCTTCCCTATTTAGGTTAATCAGACAGTGATTACTCTCGTCTCCTCGTCTTTCAAAAAATCTGTCAGGACTTGTCCTGTATATTTCACGTTTATTCCCATAGTTGCTAAAACTTCAGACACGCCATAACTATCTGCACAGGCTTTGCAGGCTAAAACTTCCACACCCGCACTTTTGATTTTTTCGAGGTATTCTTGCAATATTGTATCTTCCGTTAGAAGTTTAGCCGAAGGTCCCCAAACGATCAGAGAAACTTCATCCCACCATTCCTTAAGCTTTGAATTAAGTGTATACATGAAGGCCATACGGATCGCAACTTCCCTATCCCCACTTGTCCAAACAACGACTAACTTATTTGGCTGACTCATACTAGCGCCCTCCTTATTTATGTTTTCTGCTGTCTATTGATTACATTCTAGAGATTATGGAGAAATCCTCTTAAGGAGAATAATAAAAGCCGGAGCTCGTATTTATGACTGTATGTTAAAATCCTTCATTTTTCGGTATAAGGTACTTCTATTAATATTTAGGGAATTTGCAGTTTTGGAGATATTGCCTTGATAGGAAATCAGCCGATTGATGATTGCATTTTTTTCAATATCCTGTAAAGACTCTCCTTCTGATCTCAGTGAAACTCCCGGGGGGAAAAACGTCTCCAGTGTTTCTAATGTGATCACCCCTTCATTCATATAAATAAGGGCGCTCTTAAGGACATTCTGTAACTCCCGACAGTTGCCTGGCCAATCATACCGGCTTAGATAGAGAATTACCCCCTCCTCAATTTCAGGCACAGGGATCTGGTGTTCCTCGCAAATCAGGTTCAGCATATCTGCTACTAATAGGGGGAGGTCTTCTTTACGGTGTCTTAAGGCTGGCATGGTAATACTAATCTCTTTTAAACGGTAATAAAGATCCAGTCTGAACTTGTTTTGATCAATTTCGTTGGGAAGATTGCGGTGAGTGGCAGCAATGATACGGACATCGACCTTTTTG